>NZ_CAMYOS010000009.1:0-60408 GCF_947280595.1 uncultured Gardnerella sp.
TTTCCACTCACGCTGTTCGTGCTGAATTTGATTACTATACTGCTGTTGATGACTTATCTACTGAGGATAATGCTGGAGCTGGAATGTTGGGCACAATAGAATATAGTTCTTCAACGCTGTATCGTTATGCGAATGTTGCAATACATGAGTTTAGTCATCAGTTGAGCGATAACAAAGAATCTACAATTAATGCTCTTAAGCTTTTTATTGAAGCTTTCGCTAACGCCATGCCTACTGGCAAAGTAAATACTTTTGCGAATCAAACTTTGCCGCAAATGCTGGTGGTAACTTTGAGAGATGACAGACCAGTGAATTTAGTGAGTGCATTTGAAGATCCAGTAAAAGCAAAAGACGGATATGTTTCAAAATCTATTGAGAAACTATCTCAAGAATACGAGAAAGTTCAAAAATTTGTTCATAAGCCACTAGCGTCATTCTATGTGACAATGGATTCTTCAAATGAGGAGATTAAATTAGGAGTGAAAGAACAAAGTATGCAGCAATTATTGGATGATTTTTCTTCCAAAGTCTCCGAATTGCTTCAGTAAATTTCTTAATAAAAACACTTATTGGTTGATGTTTAGTGTTTAACAGTTAGGAAGCTTATGAAAAGTTTATTACTGAAGTTTGCTGGACCTTTGCAATCATGGGGTACAGATTCTCATTTTGAAACTCGTCACACAGATTACTATCCATCTAAAAGTGCGGTAATAGGTATGATTTCTGCAGCTTTTGGGTATAGGAGAAGTACAGATTGCGATGAAAATATTGCAAAGCTTAATGATTTAGATTTTGCAGTGCGAATTGATCAGCAAGGGAATTTGCTTAGAGATTATCATATTGCTGCAAAATATAAAGCTAACGGTGATTTTGAAAAAAATTATGTTACAAACCGTTACTATATAGAAGATGCTATATTTCTTGTTGCAATAGGATCTGACAATGAGAAACTCATCGATAGCATTAACGATGCTTTGCGCTCGCCATATTTTCAATCTAGTTTAGGCAGAAGATCGCTGCCTCCTACGGCTGATTTTATTCTAGGCGTGGAAGATTGCGGAGTAATTCAAGCATTATTAAAGTATGAGTGGCTTGCAAGAAAAGCAGGGAAAAGCCAAGTACAAGTTTCTAAATTATCTATGCTCTCGCAATCTTCTAATGAATCATGTAATGCTGGATTTATATCTTTATATGCTGATTCAGATTTAGTAGATAAAGCAGAATGCGAATTAGCTAAAGATTATACTTGTGCTTATAAAATTCAGTCGTATGTTCGTAAGCTACGAAAGGATTACGTTAATTCTTTCTCAAATAAGGAAAGAAAATTTGGATTTCGATACGAGTCAAAAATGGAAATTCCTATTGAGAAAATTTCACACAATAATTCGGATTCAGAAAGCAGTAAATCAGATAGTGAACATCTAAAAGATTCTGAAACTTTTAGTTTTGAGCATGATGCTTTTTCTGGATTGGAGGCTTAAATGTCTTATTTGAGTAGAGTTGAAATTGATTATAAAAAGCCTAAATCGCAGTTAGATCTTAAATCTGTAGGAGCTTTTCATAACTGGGTTGAACAAAGTTTCCCAGACGAATGGATAAATCATGAGCGAAGCAGAAAATTGTGGAGAATAGATTCTTTGAATGGGAAACATTACTTGCTTATAGTGAGTGATTCAGAACCTGATTTACAACGTTTAGAGATGTATGGAGTTGCTGGAACAGCCGCAAGCAAGAATTATGATAAGTTCTTGTCGTCTTTGAAAAATGGTATGAAAATGCAATTTAGAGTAACTCTTAATCCTGTTGTTGCTATTTCTGATACTTCTGAAACTCGCGCTACTAGAGGTAGGGTAGTACCACATGTTACTTATGATCAGCAGATGAATTTTTTGCTTAATCGTGCTCAAAAATTAGGTTTTTCATTGAATGAAAGTGAATTTACTATTGTTGAGCGCGGGTATAGTTTATTCACCAAGTCAAAAAAACCTATTCGTTTGAGTAAAGCTGTTTATCAAGGCGTTTTAACAATTAGAGATGAGGATGTTATGCGTAAAACTTTGCTAGACGGTATTGGTAAAAAGAAAGCATATGGCTTCGGAATGATGACTGTTATTCCATTGTAATAGCTTGAGTTAATGAATCTTTTGTATCAAAGGCTGTGGGAGTATGAAGAAGAAGTGTGGTGCTAAGAAGGCTGAAATTCAAGAGCTTCCGCGTATAAGTGATAGAGTGAGCTTCATATACATAGAGCATGCGAAAATCAATCGTCTTGATAGTGCTGTTACAGTCTTTGATGCAAATGGAACTGTGAGAGTTCCTGCTGCAATGATTGGTGTTTTACTTTTAGGTCCTGGTACTGAGATCACTCATAGGGCAATGGAATTACTTGGAGATGTTGGTGCGAGTATAGTCTGGGTTGGTGAGCATGGAGTTCGCAATTATGCTCATGGTAGAGCATTGTCGAGAAGTTCAAGGTTATTAGAAAAACAGGCTAATCTAGTAACAAATAACAGATGCAGATTAAAAGTTGCAAGGAAGATGTATCAAATGCGTTTTCCTAAAGAAGATGTATCTGCATATACAATGCAGCAGTTGCGAGGGCGCGAGGGTGCTCGAGTGAGAAATATATATAGGGAAATGTCTAACAAATACGATGTTCAATGGAATGGGCGTGATTATAATATTGATGATTTTGAAAGTGGTACTAATGTTAATCAAGCATTATCTGTGGGTAATGTATGTCTTTATGGTCTAGTCCATAGCATAATTTCTGCTCTAGGTTTAGCGCCTGGATTAGGTTTTGTTCATACTGGTCATGATCTTTCACTTGTATATGATATTGCTGATTTATATAAAGCAGAACTTACTATTCCTTCTGCTTTTGAAATTGCTTCTCAGTGTGAAGATGATGATGATATTGAACAGTTAATGCGTTTGAAAATGCGAGATTGTTTCGCAAGTTGTGACATAATGTCACGTATTGTTGATGATGTACAAGATATTCTTGAAATTCCTGTTGATGAGCAGATTACAGTAGATGTAATACATCTTTGGGATGATAAAGAACGTTTGGTAGCTTCTGGTGTAAATTACAGTGAGGTAAATTGAGATGCCGTTGACTGTAATTACAATGACAAATTGTCCGCTGTCTTTGAGAGGTGATTTGACTAAGTGGATGCAAGAAATTGCTACAGGCGTTTACGTTGGCAACTTCAACAGTAGAGTCAGAGAAGAATTGTGGAAGCGCATAGAAGATAGTGTTGGCAACGGTGCTGTAACAATGAGCTTTTCTTCACAAAATGAAATTGGATATGATTTTAAGACTATTCATTCGAATCGTGAAGTTGTCTACTTGGACGGTTTGCCTTTGGTTAGTATTCCTTCAAATGATATGTTGGAATGCGATATTAAATATGGATTTAGTGATGCCGCTAAGTTTCATAATGCAAAGAAATTTTCAAATGTTAGGAATAGAAAAAATATTAATATTTCTTCTAACATAATTGAGAAAGATTTAGTAAATGAGAATATTAGTTCTGTAAGTTGTGATAATTCTATACGATCTACGGTATTGTCTGTAAATGATGAAGAAGTGGCTTGTAATGATTACTGGAAAGATTATATAGGTAAAACAAGTAAAAATTTTGTTGTATTAGATTGTGAGACTACAGGTTTAGATAATAGAACTAATCAGATTATTGAAATTGGAGTTGTGAAGTTTATAGATGGAAGAATTGAAGAATTTCAAACTCTGATAAACATTAGTGATTGTAAGAATAATACAAATAATATAATTTCAAGTGAAATTACTGAATTAACTGGTATTACGTTCGATATGCTTGAGTCTGAGGGTGTAAGTTTAGGTTTAGCGTTAGAAAAATTTATTGATTTCGTGGGAGAACTACCTGTATTAGGGTATAACGTATCGTTTGATATTGGATTTTTAAACTCGGCTTTACTGTCATTAGGTGAGAAGTTTTGTAGCTCTTTTTCTATGAATAAAGTTATTGATATTTCTCGTTTTGTGAAGCATGATAGGAGGTTTTTAAAAAATTATCAGTTGAAGACTGTATTGCATGAGTATAACATTTCAGAGTCAGTCCCTCATAGAGCGCTGCTTGATGCTAGATTAACGGCACGTCTTGTTTTTCATTTGAAAGGATTGTTAAAATTTATTTCATAAGAATGCAATACCGTTGTGCTACTTTTTGTGGTAGGTTAGATTTGGAAAGTGAATGATATTTGACTATTTCTGTTATAGAAATGGCTATTTTATTGGGATCTTTAAGTGTCTTTCCCGCATACGCGGGGGTGATCCTGGTGAAGATGGCGTTTTAATTCTTCTTGATGAGTCTTTCCCGCATACGCGGGGGTGATCCCCCACGCGGAAAGACGAGAAAGCTTTTGCCAAAGTCTTTCCCGCATACGCGGGGGTGATCCTCATATCCCTTACTTTTTCATTGGACATACTCTGTCTTTCCCGCATACGCGGGGGTGATCCCGCATGCGTGCTTTATGCAAGCAATGCCACGACGTCTTTCCCGCATACGCGGGGGTGATCCCTTTGATAGTGTAGGTAATCTCTTTCATTTTTTGTCTTTCCCGCATACGCGGGGGTGATCCTCCTCACGATACGCTTTAACGCTAAAATCCTGCGTCTTTCCCGCATACGCGGGGGTGATCCCAAACTACTAAACTTTAAACATTCAAAGAATTGCGTCTTTCCCGCATACGCGGGGGTGATCCTAGTGTAATTTACATAACGAGTGTTCTGAAACTGTCTTTCCCGCATACGCGGGGGTGATCCTTGTTGACTGGTTTGGGAAACTCTTTGCAGCAAGTCTTTCCCGCATACGCGGGGGTGATCCTGTGACAACTAAAAAGCACGTTGATGCTATAATGTCTTTCCCGCATACGCGGGGGTGATCCTAAGGTTATCGCAAACTATGATAGGGGTTGGGAGTCTTTCCCGCATACGCGGGGGTGATCCTAACATACGCCTAACGCACCGCAGGTGTAACCGGTCTTTCCCGCATACGCGGGGGTGATCCCCGATAAATTTCATAAATACTTACCAAAAGAATGTCTTTCCCGCATACGCGGGGGTGATCCTGAGTGCAGAAGTAGACGAGCTAGTGCCAGTGTGTCTTTCCCGCATACGCGGGGGTGATCCCAATACTGCGAGTAATTGAGCAGACGCCAGAAGGTCTTTCCCGCATACGCGGGGGTGATCCCCAGTATTCTCTGCCATCGGGCAAGCAATACAAGTCTTTCCCGCATACGCGGGGGTGATCCCTTGAACGCAATCGCAGGCGGTAACAAAGAAACGTCTTTCCCGCATACGCGGGGGTGATCCCGGTAGAGTTAGCTGATGTTAGTTTTTGTGCAAGTCTTTCCCGCATACGCGGGGGTGATCCCAAGAGGCGACAAATCGGGAATCGGAACTAACTGTCTTTCCCGCATACGCGGGGGTGATCCTATACGCATGCCCCATATACTCCTCCTCTTAGCGTCTTTCCCGCATACGCGGGGGTGATCCGCTATTAAGCGCAAAGCCTAGTACTTGAGCGGCGTCTTTCCCGCATACGCGGGGGTGATCCTTTTATCAACTTTTAGAAAGGATTTTTATCATGGTCTTTCCCGCATACGCGGGGGTGATCCCTCTGAAAATCAATACGCATGATTATACTCCTTGTCTTTCCCGCATACGCGGGGGTGATCCTAGGATTCACAGTACATGCTTATGATGATTTTAGTCTTTCCCGCATACGCGGGGGTGATCCTAACATATCATCTGTAACATCGTCATTACAAGAGTCTTTCCCGCATACGCGGGGGTGATCCTGTTAGGAGAACCTACAAAAAGCGCAAATATATGTCTTTCCCGCATACGCGGGGGTGATCCTGAGTACACTGATTGGCTTGAAGACGTATGGTTGTCTTTCCCGCATACGCGGGGGTGATCCCAAGTGTGCAACGCGTGGGCTGCTATCATGCCAGTCTTTCCCGCATACGCGGGGGTGATCCTCGATGGACTATGAGCGAGTATGATTTTAGAGCGTCTTTCCCGCATACGCGGGGGTGATCCTTACACAGAAGTCCTGAGCCTGAATCATAAGTAGTCTTTCCCGCATACGCGGGGGTGATCCTTAGATATATCTTTGAGAAAACAAGTAAAAGAGGTCTTTCCCGCATACGCGGGGGTGATCCCAAAAAAGGAGTTAAAAATGTGGGAACGCGGCAGTCTTTCCCGCATACGCGGGGGTGATCCCACTAGACTCGCAGCGTGCAACTAAAAAAGGCAGTCTTTCCCGCATACGCGGGGGTGATCCTGAGCGCAGAAGTAGACGAAATAACACCAGTGTGTCTTTCCCGCATACGCGGGGGTGATCCTAGACAAAACGCTAAAGACACCGCACCCAATGAGTCTTTCCCGCATACGCGGGGGTGATCCCTCCATGTGATAATCATAACGAGTATTATCTTTGTCTTTCCCGCATACGCGGGGGTGATCCCGGTGTATACACTGGTAATTTTGCTGATGCAATGTCTTTCCCGCATACGCGGGGGTGATCCCTTGCTTTTACATAAGAGCGAAAAGTGACACGCGTCTTTCCCGCATACGCGGGGGTGATCCTATAGCCACGTCACGCGCCATCAGATACATTGGGTCTTTCCCGCATACGCGGGGGTGATCCCTTGGTGATAGCGTTAAAAATTTGCTGACTACTGTCTTTCCCGCATACGCGGGGGTGATCCTCTTTAGTTGCTAAAGATTTAACATATACCGGTGTCTTTCCCGCATACGCGGGGGTGATCCCTACCCAGTTTTTAATAATCTCATAGATTTGCGGTCTTTCCCGCATACGCGGGGGTGATCCTAGTGCGCCCTTGCAAACCGTATTTTTCAACTGGTCTTTCCCGCATACGCGGGGGTGATCCCTTTCGCATCAGTTGTTAAAGTAAAATCCGGCTGTCTTTCCCGCATACGCGGGGGTGATCCCTTTAGTTTTACGAGGTGTACGCTTAGTAAAGTGTCTTTCCCGCATACGCGGGGGTGATCCTTAAAACACCGTCAGCTCCATTTTTCACTTGTAGTCTTTCCCGCATACGCGGGGGTGATCCTTCATGCATTCAGCAAGGACAACAGACCGTATGGTCTTTCCCGCATACGCGGGGGTGATCCCCATACGAATTTGCGGATTATTTGAATTTTTTGGTCTTTCACGCATACGAGGGGGCGTGACAACCTGCTTGAGCGCTGCGATTTAGCGCGCGAAAGCATTTTGGAGCGCCGAGCTTGCTAAAGTTGAAAGCACGGTGTGCTTTCAATGCAAGCGAGGGCTGGCTTCGTAATTAAAACGAAGCCAGTAGGATTAGTTAGTTTCCCGCATACGCGGGGGTGATCCTGCAAGTGCAAAAACATCTTATGATAATGCAATGTCTTTCCCGCATACGCGGGGGTGATCACTTCATCCTCATACAATGAGAGGAATGCAAATGCACAAGTCAAAGAACTATGGGTTTGGCAAAATGGGACATTTAGGGTTATTTCCAAAAATGTGTGTACAGAATTTCTTGTTTTTATTTGAGGCGTGTTATGTGTAATACATGCTTAAAAGCATGTATGAAGAACAAGTCTTGCAATAATCCCGTTTGTGGTGTAAGTGGTAACGGCCTAGTTAGTAGATATAAATATAGTGAGAAAGAAATGTCGTAATAGCAGCTATTATCGAATTCTAACAGTACTTGGCAAGCGGTGTCCTATTGACAAATTCATAGATGATTACGCGAAAGATGAACGCGATACGCTAACGACGCACCGGTTTTATACATACTTTTTGGGAAATAACCCGACATTTAAGAAAATAAAAATGCACTAAAAAAAACGTGAGGTGCTCCTCAGACTAATGTTCCAGTCTTGAAAGCTGGTTTCCGAGGTCCCCACGCTCTTTATGTTGTATCACAATTTTATATTTATTTCAACATTAAAAATTGTAATAAGTATAGGAAAGAAATTATTTAACATGACATATCTTGGTCTTTCCCGCATACGCGGGGGTGATCCTTGTGGTGTGTGGATCGCACAATATGCGTCCAGGTCTTTCCTGCATACGCTGATGCTATTCTAGAAGTGCGTTTATCAAAAAAGAAAAAAGGTTAGCGTATTGTTACTGCATATAATGACGTAGAAGATAAGAGAGGTGTGAAAAGCTAATGGATATTATGAAACTTTGTTATGACATGGCTGAAAAACTTCGTCCCTATGCTGAACCATACATGGATGAAACTTGGAAAGAAGCAGCCAATAGTGCTATTCGAGCAGGCGAACCGTCTATTGCAATTGATTATTATTTAGTAGAAGCATGGATACGCAAGAGCGCACCTAAAGAGCTGCTAATCGAAGCCTACAATTTATTAGACCCTTATGAATGTGGCGATAACTACGATGATATAGCAGACGATTTAGGAGTCCCGCGTAAAGTTCATTCACCAGATGAATAAATAAATTTTATATTAAATCAACAACTATCAGATTTTATCCACCTTGCAAAGGGTGGTAAGCAATGAAAAGTATTCGTGTCAATACCGCATCACACATTCATTGCAGAAGATAAGAGAGGTGTGAAAAGCTAATGGATATTATGAAACTTTGTTATGATATGGTTGAGAAACTTCGGCCTTATGCTGAACCATACATGGATGAAACTTGGAAAGAAGCAGCCAATAGTGCTATTCGAGCAGGCGAACCGTCTATTGCAATTGATTATTATTTAGTAGAAGCATGGATGCACAAGAGTGCACCTAAAGAGCTGCTAATCGAAGCTTACAATTTGCTAGATCCTTATGAATGCGGCGATGACTATGACGATATAGCAGACGATTTAGGAGTCCCACGTAAAGTTCATTCGCCAGATGAATAAAAAATAAATTTTATATTAAATTAACAACTATCAGATTTTAGCCACCTTGCAAAAGGTGGTAAGCAATGAAAAGTATTCGTGTCAATATCGCATCCCACATTCATTGCAGAAGATAAGAGAGGAGTGAAAAGCTTATGAACATGCAAAAAATTTATTATGACATGGCTGATAAACTCCGGCCTTACGCCGAGCCATACATGGATAAACTTTGTAAAGAAGCCGCTAGTAATGCTACATGTGCAGGAGAGCCTTATGAAGCGTTAGCAGATTACTTAAGCTTTGCATGGGAACACCAAAATACTCCTCGCAAACTTATTATTGAAGCATACAATCTTATCGACGATGACTATCTTGATTCATATAACGAAATGGTAGATAAACTAGGGATTCCACGTCGTCAACATTCTGCAGATTACGACGAAGATGAATAAGATTTCGCGAAATTAGCAATTATCAGATTTTAGCCACCTTGCAAAAGATATAATAATTTGCAAAGCTATGTGTGAAAACGTGTTTTTGGATTATAAGTCAAGTTTCACGAACTTTCTATACATATAGAATTTTGCGTTATATAACAAAAAAGTTTTAACGTGAGTATACAATCTTATATGCGAAAGCTGGGGCTCCCCCTTACCCTTGACCCTTCTCGGGGTAGGTTTGGGGGAATGACCAGCTTTCGTTTTAAGTTTGGGCTTAGAGCACATATCTTTTCACACGTTTTACTAAAATCATGTTTATATGACTAAAATAATTGGTCGTATGCCAAATTTATTGGTCATATGCCCAAAAATTCATTGGTCGTGTGTCCAAAAATCAGGGGTTATATGCCAAAATCATGGGTCATAGCGCAAAAATAATAATCATAAATATTTTGTGATTTATTTAACTGATGTATGCTCATATAGGGGGTGCTTAATTTATGCATAATCATGATATTTCAACGCAATCTAGCTCAAATGAATCTTATGCTAATACTGATTTTTCGCAATATTCTATTGAATCTAATTCGAATGAATCACGTAATAATAGCTATAATCCGCATCGTTCGCATCAGAAGCGCTTGATTCTAACTTTATCTCTTACGTCAATAGTTTTCTTTGCAGAAGTAGTAGGATCTTTCCTTACAAATTCTCTTTCGCTTCTTATTGATGCTGGGCATATGCTCACAGATATATCAGTTCTTGTTGCTTCGACTCTAACTGCAATACTTATGCAGCGCCGTCCTAATAGGAAACGTACATGGGGATGGGCGCGTTTAGAAGTTATTACAGCTGCAGCAGGTGCTTTAGTATTACTTTTCGTTGGAGTATATGCTCTTGTTGAAGCATGTATGCGTCTTTTTGGTAATGGGCATAGTGGTATTCATGATGTGAATCAGCTGCTTTTCTTTGGTCTTCTTGGTTTGATTGCCAATGTTGGATCTATTATTATCTTAGTTTCTCGTTCTAACGACAATATGAATATGCGAGCTGCTTTCTTAGAGGTTATGAATGATGCTTTAGGGTCTGTAGCTGTAGTAATTTCAGCAGTTGTTATGATGAGTACTAATTGGAGTGGATTTGATGCTTTAGCTGGTGGAATTATTGCGATTTTGATGATTCCTAGGGCAATAAAATTATTAAAAAATGCTATAAAAGTATTATTGGAACAAACACCTGAAGGTTTAGATTTAGATTTAGTTCGTAAGCATTTAGAGAGTGTTGAGCATGTAATAGCTGTGCACGATTTGCATGCTAGTACTGTTTCTACAGGTATGCCTATTTTTATGGCTCATGTAGTTGTTGATAGAGATTTGAATATGGATCAGTGTGCACAAATTCTTAGTCAACTTCAAGATTGTTTACGTGAGCATTTTCCTGTATCTGTTTCGCATACCACTTTTCAACTAGAACCGGAAGGATACACAACTCCTAGCTCATCTGAGCATCATGAGTAATTTAATTAGCATTCTTAAGCGTTGGTATGAGTTTAAAGTAAGGTGATATTATGCCTTTGAAAGAATTGATGGATAATCCTCATAGCGATAGAGTAAAGCGTATTTGTGCTATAAAACGTATAAAATCACATGAAAATTTAAAGTTTTTAGTTGAAGGACCTCAAAGTGTACGTGAAGCTGTTCGATATGCTTCAGATTTTATTTGTGATATTTATGCATTAGATGATGCTGTTTATGCGCTTGAGTCTTCGGATGCGCTTGAGTCGCCGAATAATAGTGCAGGTTGCTACGTTTCAAATGCTGCTAATAGTAATTCTTCTTCCACAATTTCTTCTACAAACACTTCTATCTTCAACAACGCTTCTACAAACATTTCCACAAACACTTCTGCAATCACTTCTATAGTTCGCGAATCTTTGGAAAAACAGTGTTATGTTCATCCTGTAACAAGTGATGTAATGAAAAAAATTAGCACTGATAGTCAAGGAATTGTTGCTGTTTTGGACGCTAAATCTTTAGAAGATTCCTACGAATCAGATGTTAAGAATTTAGAAGATTGTGCGAAAAAAAGTAGTAAAACTTTGCGAATTGCAGCTTGTTGGCAAGTAAGAGATCCAGGTAATGCTGGTGCTATTATTCGTGTTGCTGATGTTGCAGGATGTGATGCTGTAGTATTTGTTGACGATTGTGTTAATTTACAAAATCCAAAACTTGTTCGCTCTACTGCAGGTTCGTTATTCCATCTTCCTGTAATTACTATGAGCGAAAGTGAATGGTTTGATTGGGCTTCATCTGCTGGTGTGAAAATAATTGCTGCGGATATTTACGGAACGAAAAATCGCAAGCCAAAAGATTTTCCTCTTGTAGTTAAAGATAGTGAACTAATGAAATCTTCTTTAGCTGTTTTATTTGGTAATGAAGCTCGTGGTTTGAATGAGGAAATTCTAAATAAGGTTGATGAAATATCAATAATACCTATTTATGGTAAAGCTGAATCAATGAATTTAGCTACTAGTGCAGCAGTTATGCTTATGGGCTTAGCTATGTCTAGTCATGAGCGAAAAATGTAGCTTTGTAGCGTAACGATTAACTTTTATATGAATAGGAAGGGTGCTGTGACGGGTAATAAGCCATTTGATTTGGATGCTGTCAAAAAAGCAGTGGAAGAGGGCATTGCTTGTGTAGAGTCCGCTCAAAGCATGGATGATTTGAAGTCGGCAAAAACAAAATATGCTGGTTCGCAATCTGTTATGACTTTGGCGAGTAAAGAGATTGGTAGTTTGCCTGCTGAACAGAAGAAGGAAGTTGGCAAAGTAATGTCACAATTGCGTGCAGATTTCGGTCGTGCTTTCGCAGTTGCGTCTGAACGAATTAAATCTCTTGAAGAAGCTCGTATTCTTTCTGCAGAAACTGTAGATATGACGCTTCCTATAAACCGTAAGCCTTTGGGTGCGCGTCATCCTATTTCGCGTATTATTGAAGATTTTGAAGACTTTTTTGTGTCTATGGGTTGGCAAATTTCTGCAGGTCCTGAGGTTGAAACTGAGTGGTTTGATTTTGATGCTTTGAATTTTGGTCCAGATCATCCTGCTCGCCAAATGCAAGACACTTTCTATGTTCAAGGTAATCAAGCTCAAGATGCTGCTGGATTTGTTGGTTCGAACATGGTTTTGCGTACGCAAACTTCATCTGATCAAGTTCGTGCTTTAATTGAACGTGGTGTTCCTCTTTATATTGCTTCTCCAGGTAGAGTTTTTCGTACTGATGAGCTAGATGCAACTCACACTCCAGTGTTCCATCAATGCGAAGCTTTGGCTGTAGATAAGAATCTGAGTATGGCTGATTTGAAGGGTGTTCTTGATCGTTTGGCTGTTGCTATGTTTGGTCCAGATGCAAAGAGCCGCTTACGTCCTAGCTATTTTCCATTTACTGAGCCTAGTGCTGAGCTTGATTTGTGGTTCCCAGATAAAAAAGGTGGTCCTGGCTGGATCGAGTGGGGCGGCTGTGGAATGGTAAATCCTAATGTGCTTAAGTCTGCAGGATTAGATCCAGAAGTTTATACAGGTTTCGCTTTTGGAGTAGGTTTGGAGCGTACTTTGTTGCTTCGACACGATATTAACGATATGCATGATTTGGTTGAAGGCGATAAGCGCTTCGCACAACAGTTTGTAATGGGGGAGTAATACTCATGCCAATGGTAGATATTGACTGGCTTAAAGATCATGTTGAAGTGCCAGATGGTTTAACTTATGAACAACTAGCTAAAGATTTAGTTCGTGTTGGTTTAGAAGAGGAAGAAATACACGCATCTCAGGTTACAGGTCCTATTGTTGTTGGTTACGTAGTTGATGCTACTCCTGAACCACAAAAGAACGGTAAAACTATAAACTGGTGCCATATTGACGTTGGAGATAAGTATAACGATGTTGATGCCAACGGTAAGAAGGTTCCTCGTGGCATTATTTGTGGCGCTCCTAATATGGCTGCTGGAGAAAAGGTTGTTGTAACTCTTCCTGGAGCTGTGCTTCCTGGAGATTTCAAGATTGAGCCTAGAAAAACTTATGGCCATATTTCGGATGGCATGTGTGCTTCCGAGCGTGAGCTTGGATTAGGTGACAGTCATAATGGAATTATTTTGCTACGCGAGTATGGGTTCTCTAAAGCTGAATACGATGCTTTGAAACCTGGCGATGATGTTATGGATTTGCTGCATCTAAATAAGCCGATTTTAGAGATTAACATAACTCCTGATCGTGGTTATGCATTCTCATATAGAGGTGTTGCTCGTGAATACCATAATTCAACTGGAGCAGTTTATAAAGATCCTGTTATTGAATTAAATAAAGATATTCCAGTTTTAGATGGTCTTCCAGCAGGAGAGCCGACTGATATTGATGTAAGTATTGAAGATAATAATCCTATTCATGGCGTTATTGGTTGTGATCGTTATTATGCTCGCGCTATTAGGAATGTTGACGCGAATGCTTCTAGTCCTCAATGGATGCGCAGACGTTTGACTCGTGCAGGTATGCGTGGAATTTCACTTGCTGTAGATGTAACAAATTATGTGATGTTGGATCTTGGTCAGCCTTTGCATGCTTACGATTTAGATAAAATCGAGGGTCCTATTGTTGTTCGCCGCGCTAGAACAGGTGAGCATTTAACTACTTTAGATGGTAAAGATCATGAGCTTACTGAAGAGGATTTAGTGATTTGTGATTCTCCAAGTGGAAATCATGGCTCTCGCGTGTTAGGTCTTGCTGGAGTTATGGGTGGAATGTATGGAGAAGTTACGAGTGAAACTAAGAATGTGTTGATTGAATCAGCTCACTTCGATCCTGTTTCTATTGCTCGTACAGCTCGTCGTCATAAGATTCCTTCTGAAGCTTCTCGCAGGTTTGAACGTGGTGTTGATACTGAGCTTCAGCCTGCTGCAGCTCAAATGGCTGTTAAGTTATTAGCTGATTTAGGTGGAGGTAATCCATCTAAGTATCCTAATGACGTTAACAACACTCAACAGCGTAGTGTTATTGTTTTCAAAGCTGACGAAGTTAAGCGTGTTGCAGGTCTTGATGTTGATTTGAATCGTATTAGCGATATTCTAACTGATATTGGTTGTTCAGTAGCTGGTGGTGGAAATGGTTCGTTTTCAGTTCTTCCTCCTACTTGGAGACCAGATTTTAATGAGCCTTGTGATTTAGTTGAAGAAATCGCTCGTTTAATTGGTTATGATGAGATTCCTGTTAAAGTTCCTGCTGTTCCTATTGTTGGTAAAACGGGTTTGACTGCTGAACAATCTATTCGTAGAGCTATTGCGTATGAGCTTGCAGAAATGGGACTAGTTGAGTCTTTGAGCTATCCATTCGTTGGAGAGGAAGATTTTAAAGCTTTCCGCCAAGATGTTGATGAAGTATCTAAAGTTAGCGTTAGAATTGCTAATCCTTTGGCTGAGAATCGACCTTGGCTTCGCCGTAATATTCTTACTACTTTAGCTGGTAGCGTTCGTAGGAATCTTCATCGTGGTTTAAGTGATGTTTCGCTTTATGAATTAGGTCACGTGTATCTTGCAGATCCTAAAGCTCCTGCTATTCCAGCTTTGCCTGGTTGTGTGCGCCCTACAGATGTTGAACTTGCTGCATTGGATGCAGGTTTGCCAGATCAACCTTTGCATGTTTCTGCTCTAATGACAGGTAAAGCTGAAGAAACTGGTTGGCTTGCAACTCATAGAGATGTAGATTGGAGTGATGCTGTAGAAGCAGTTACACGTTTAGGAAAGCGAATTGGTGTTGATTTTGAAATTCGCCAGCTTTCTGCCAATGTTGTTCCTGCTTCTTGGCATCCTGGTCGTACTGCTAAAGTGTATGTTCCAGTTGATGGAAGTGACGGAGTTGAGATTGGTATTGTAGGAGAGTTGCATCCTCAAGTTGATGAGAATTTAGATTTGCCTAAACATTCTGCTGCTTTTGAGCTTGATTTAACTGCTTTATTTGCCTCTATGTGCATTAAGCCTGTTCAAGCGAAGCCTGTTTCAACATTCCCTCCAGTTAAGCAAGATTTTGCTTTTGTTGCTCCTTCTTCTTTAACTGCTAGGGATTTGAAAGATGCTATTGTAAAGGCTTCTGGTGATTTGCTTGAGTCTATTGAGCTTTTTGACGTTTATGAAGGAGAGCAGCTTTCAGATGGCTTAAGATCTCTTGCATATTCTGTGACTTTCCGCGCGAAAGATAGAACTCTTTCTGGTGAAGAGATGGAATCTGTACGCGAATCGATTGCAAAATCTGCTAAAGAATTGCATGCTACTTTGCGAGTGTAGTATTTAATATTCTAAATTACGCTTAAGTGCTGTTAGTCAATGCTTTTTGTAGCTTTACTAGCTAATAGCTTGTTAAATAGTGTAACTGTTCGTTTTCATTCGTTCAGTTACACTATTTATGTGTTTTAGAATTATTTTGATTTTATATATTGATTGTTTTTGATTTATATAAAATTGTGTAAAAAATTAAATATTTATTAGTATTTTAATGTATATTAGATTGGAATAATCTGTAAAAAGGTATATAAAAGGTGCATAAATATTATGACTAAATCTAATAAAACGTTTAAGAATGTAAGCGTAAATGATTTTGATAGTTATGATTATGCAGATGACAATAATGGAGCAGAAGAATTTAATACTAGTAAATCAGTTGGAAAGCAACGCCCTGTTACTAAAGCTGCACGATTAAATGCAATTGAGCAAGCTATCTTAAGTGAGGTTATTACTTCACAATCTCAGCTTTCTAAGATTCTAGCTCGTCACGGTTTTTATGTTACTCAAGCTACTTTGAGTCGTGATTTAGACGAAATGAATGCTGTTAAAATACGTCTTACTGATGGTAGAATCGCATATGTTTTAGGTGATGGTACTGGAAACCGCCATGCTATGGATACTGTGCGTATTGATCAGCAAGTTGCGCGTGTGGTTTCAGGACTTATCACAGAAGTTGGTTTCGCAAATAATATTGTTGTAATTCATACTCCATCTGGAGCTGCACAGTATGTTGCTAGTGTTATTGATAAGCAACCATTAAAAGGTATTCTTGGCTCTGTTGCTGGAGATGATACTGTGATTATGGTTTGCGTATCTAATGAGGAAGCTGAAAAAAGAGCAAACTGGTTACTTTCTGTTGTTTCAAAATAGTGTCGTCATCTACTGACAAAATTGAAAGGCTTATAGCGCTTTAAGCGCCTGATATTTTCTGTAATTTTTGCAATAAGGAGATACGAATGGCTCAGGTCAGGAATTACAAAGAGGCTGGGTTTGCTTCTTTGTTTGAAGAGCTGAAATGGCGTGGATTGATTTCGCAATCTACTGACGAGAAGCAGCTTGCTCAAGCACTTGACGGAGAACCATTGACGTATTATTGCGGATATGATCCTACTGCTGCTTCTTTGCATATAGGTAATCTTGTTCAGCTTATTAATATGCGTCATTTGCAAGTTGCAGGACATCATCCTATTGCTTTAGTTGGTGGAGCTACCGGTTTGATTGGAGATCCTCGTCAAAGTGGAGAGCGCACGCTAAATTCTAAAGATATTGTTTCTGCTTGGGCTGATCGTTTACGTAAGCAAATTGGAAGAATTTTGCCACTTGATGGAGAAAATCCAGTGCGATTCGTAAGTAATTATGACTGGGTTTCAAAGATGTCTGCTATAGATTTCTTGCGTGATGTTGGTAAAAATTTCCGTGTTGGTACGATGCTTTCTAAAGATATTGTTGCTAGGCGTTTGAATTCTGATGAAGGTATTTCATTTGCTGAGTTTAGCTACCAAGTTTTGCAAGGAAATGACTTTTTGTACTTATTTGATAATTACAATGTTACTTTGCAACTTGGCGGTTCAGATCAGTGGGGTAATTTAACTTCCGGAATGGATTTGATTCGTAAAGTTCGTGGAGCATCTGTGCATGTGTTTACAAGCCCGATTATTACAGATAATCAAGGTCGTAAATTCGGCAAATCTGAAGGTAATGCCATGTGGCTTGACCCTACTATGCTTAGCCCTTATCGTTTCTATCAATTCTGGTTTAATCAGCCTGATGATGAAGTAGTGAAGCTTTTGAAGGCTTTTACATTCCTTCCAAAGAGTGAGATTGAGCGTCTAGAACAGCAAATACAGGAAGATCCTGGTAGTCGTGAAGCTCAAAGAGTTTTGGCTTGGGAAGTTACAAGTTTTGTGCATGGCGAGGATGTTACAAATCAGGCTATTTCTGCTTCAGCTGCTTTGTTTGGTAAAGGTGATTTAGCTAGTATTGATGAAGTTACTTTGTGCGCTGCAATAGATGGCGTTAAAGTTAAAAACGAAGATGGAAATTTGGATTTCGCTAAGTCTAGTGTAGGTAATCGTATTGTTGAAGCATCTGTTGCAGCAGGATTGTTCCGCACTGTTTCTGAAGCTCGCCGTGCTATTGCTTCTGGTGGCTTGTATTTGAATAACGAACGCGTGAATAGTGTTGATGACGTTTTAAGTGAGGATTCGTTCTTGCATAATCGATTTGCTTTACTTCGTAGAGGTAAGAAAGCTATTGGTGCTGTTGAGAGAATATGATTTGTTTTTAATGTAATCTTGAATTATTAGAATTATAAGCAAATTGTATAAGTATTTATTGCTAGATGTGCGAATATTTCTGTGTCTAGCATTTATTGGGTTTAATAAATAGTTGAATTATGCTTTTGCAATTATTAAGTTGCAATTAAGCGTTAGTGAGAGGTATGCCAATAATGGGCGAAGAACGTGGGTATTCTAGAAGCGGTGGCAAGTCGTTTAGTGGACGAGGAAAATTTGGTGATCATCGTAGCGGTGCCAAAAGTGGAAGCGCTGAGAGACATGGCGGTTTCCATAAAGATGGCTTCCATAAAGGCGGTTTCCACAAAGATGGCTTAAGACGCGATGGTTTCCACAAGGGTTCCTTTAATCGCGATGGCGAGCGCAATGATCGCAATGAGCGCCGTGATTTTGATAGCAATGATACTAGACGAGATGGTGCTAGAAAGTCTTTCAATAAGAGCGGTTTTAAGCGCGATGGTTTTAAGCGCGATGGTTTCCATAAGGGTTCCTTTAAGCGCGATGGCGAGCGCAATGATCGCCGTTTCAATCATCGTTTTGACAGCAATGATGAATCTAGATTTGAACGTTCTGATGCTTATCGTTCGCAAAATAACGGTTCGGTGAAAAGCGGTAACCCACGTTATAAGAAGTCTGATAATAATCGTTTTAATCGTTTTAATGGCAATGATGAACGTTATGATAATCGCAAGTCAAGTCGTGATGGTTTTAATAATGGCGATTTTCGTAAAGATGGAGTAAAGCGTAATGGTTTCCATAAAGATGGTTTCCATAAAGATGGTTTCCATAAAGATGGTTTTAAGAATCATGGTGAGCGCCGTTTAGAGAATCGTGATTCAAATCGTGCTTCTCATAGCGAAAATCGTTATAATCGCTATGATAAGCGCGTTGAAGATCGTAATTTTAATTATGAGAATGGTCCGCGCCGTAATTCTGATGGAACTATTTCGTATCCTTCGCAAAATCCATATACTGCGCGTCGTCCGGGCGAGCCTAAAATGCCTAAGGGTATGGAGTGGGCAATGCTTTCTAAGGAATCTCGTGAACGTTTGCGTGGACTTTCTAAAGAGCATGCAGAAAATATTGGTTTGCATATTCTTGCTGCTTATGCGTTGGAAGAGGAAGAGCCAAAGTTGGCTTTAGAGCATGCTAAATGGGCTGCTAAGCAAGCTTCTCGTATTGATTTTTCTCGAGAAACGTTAGCTTTTATTGCTTATCGTCAGGGTGATTATAAGTTAGCTGCTAGAGAATTTCGTACAGCAATGCGTATGAATGGTTATCTTGATTATTTGCCTTTTATTGCTGATTGCGAGCGCGGAATTGGTAATCTTGATAAAGCATTAGAAATATGCATGTCTGATGAAGCTAAATCTGTTGTTGGAGAAGTAAAAGCTGAATTATTCTTAGTTTATGCTGGAGTTTTAGCTGATACTAATCATATTGATAAAGCTATTGAGCTTGTTCATGTTATGGGACGTTCAAAGGGTTTGCCTGGAGAGTATCGCATGCGTGCTATTCAAGCTGAACAATACTTCTTAGAAGAAGCTGGAAGAAGTGATGAAGCTCTTGAATTAGAAGGATTGTTAGATCGCTTAGAAGAGCAATATGCGGATATTGAAGATGATGAAGTTAATCCGGAAGATATTGTGATTGACTATGATTTGGAACATTTCAATGAGTCTTTGTTAGAAGATATTGGAGTTAGTAAAGATGATGCAAAATTTGCTCCTGAAGACTCTGAAGATTCTTATGACTCTTATGATTCTGAAGACTCTGAAGATTCAGATGATTCTGAAAGCTTAGATGATTCTAGTTTTGAGGAATCTAAATCTGATTCTCTAGCAGAATCTGAAAATTCTGAAAAAGATAATAATAAATTAAGTAGTTCAGATAATGTTGAAACTACTTCAAATGGAACTGTTGATTCTAACGAATAACATTCAAAACTAATTTTCGTGCCCGGCTGCTTTGTGTTGACAATAGTGAGTCGGGCAATTGTTAATTTGCGATTAAATTATGCGAGGAAGTCTTATGCAACTTAATAAACGAACAAATTTATTGTCAAGTGAACGATTTTTAAGTGAATCCTTTAATTTAGCATTACTTGATTTAGATGGTGTTGTTTATAGAGGTGGAAATGCTGTTGCAAATGCTTGTGAGGCTATTGCTGGTGCGCAAAATCGCGGTATGTTTATTGAATATACAACTAATAATTCTTCTCGTTTTCCTACTGTTGTTGCAAAGCAATTGGAAAGTTTTGGACTAAAAGTAGAGCCATGGCAGATTATTACATCCTCAGTCGTTGCTGCTCGAATGGTTGCGCGTAACGTAGATCCTGGTGCAAAAGTTCTTGTCTTGGGTGCAGAACATTTGCTGCAAGAGGTGAAAAAAGTAGGACTTGAACCAGTATTTTCATGCGAAGATTCTCCGCAAGCTGTAATTCAAGGCTGGTATCCTCAAATGACGTGGCTTGAAATGGCTGAAGTTTCATTCGCTATTGAGCATGGTGCGAAATATTTTGTTACAAATCGTGATTTAACAATTCCTCGTGAGCTTGGAATTGCTCCAGGGTGCGGTTCTATGATTCAAGCTGTAATTAACGCTACTGGAGTTGAACCAATTGCATCTGCAGGTAAACCAGAGTCTGCAATGTATGATGAAGCAAGATTGCTTGTTGCTGCAAATGCAAATAGTAATGATTTAGCATCTTGTCAGGATTCTTGCGATTATACAGAAAAAGATGAGTGCGCTAATCCTGTTATAAGCATAGATAATTCTCTTGCTGTTGGAGATCGTTTAGATACAGATATTGAAGCTGGTACTAGAGGTGGATATAAGTCGTTGCTTGTTCTTACAGGTGTTACGAATCATAAAATGTTAATGCTTGCTCCAGAATATTTGCGTCCTAGCTTTGTGTCTGATGATTTAAGAGGTTTAAACGAATCTCATGAAGCGCCAAAACGTATTGACGAAAATACTTTTGTTTGTGCTAATGCTAGAGCGAAACTTGTTGATAATCGTTTAATTGAAGTAAGTGATTCTAGTGATTGCAATGCTTTGCGTGCTGCTTGCGCTTTGACGTGGAGTTTGAAAGATAGTGGAGAAAATCTAGATGATTATATTCTTCCGGAGTTTTGTTTATGAGCGCGAGTAAAGATTTTATAAATTTTACTAAAGTTGAATCTAATTTTCGCGAAAGTGGTTCTGGCTTTGAGTCTTCTGAATTTGATTCGTGTTCTCGTGCTATCTTTCAAACGTCCGGTTCTCGCGCGAGTAGTTATGATTTTTTTGAGCGTTTAGATTGTGCGCTAGTAAATCGAGGTTTAGCTGAAAGCAGGACAATTGCTCAGCGTTTAATACGTTCTGGAATTGTTAATGTAAATAATCGAAATATTAAAAAACCATCATTTTTAGTAAAAACTGACGAAAAAATAAGTTTTAATGAGTCTAAAAATGTAGATTCTTGTCTTAAATATGTTTCTAGAGGAGCTCTTAAATTAGAAGGAGCATTTTCGTTATTTGAAAATCTTGGTCTTGAAATCAATTCATCAACTAAAGCTTTAGATATTGGTGCTTCAACTGGTGGTTTTTGTGATGTTTTATTACAAAGAGGAGTTGAATCTGTTATAGCTTTAGATGTTGGGCATGGACAGTTGCATCAAAAAATCGCATCTAATCCAAAAGTGATTGAAATGAGTGGAGTAAATATTCGAGATGTTTATGAAGAAGATCTTCCGTATAAGCCTAATTTGATTGTTTCGGATGTTTCTTTTATTTCTCTTACTTTAGTTATTCCAGTAATTGCTCGTGTTGCTGATTTGAAAACAAACGTTGTTCTGTTAGTTAAGCCGCAATTCGAAGTAGGTAAAGGTAATCTTGGCAAAGGTGGGATTGTAACAGATGAAAATCTTCGAATTAAAGCGTTAGAAACAGTTATAGATTGTGCTAAAAATAATGGTTTTCAAGTTGTATCTACTCATGAATCTCCTATAGAAGGTACGCATGGCAATATTGAGTATCTTCTTTATGCGCGTGTTAATTATTGAATAAAGTTTTTAATTAGTTTTGCACAATGTGTTATGTAACAATTACAATAGTTGTTGTTATGTTATGAACAGTGTGATGGGGGGCTGTGCAATGCCGGAACAATTCATAGGAGATGTTGCTTCGGGTTCTCGCCGTGCGCTAGTTGTTACTCATGCGAGATTAGATAAACACAGCGCTGTTGTTATGCAAGTTACTAGAAGACTTGTTGATGCAGGATTCAATGTTGATGTATTTAATAGTGCTTCGCTTTCAGATTTTGCTCAAAAGCCTTGCTGCATAGTTGATGAAAATACTGAAATTGTTGTTGTTCTTGGTGGAGATGGCACTATGCTCCAAGCTGCTGAGTTAGTGCATTGTACTCCAGTTCCAATTATCGGTATAAATCTAGGGCATGTTGGATTTTTAGCTGAATTTGAAAGTTTTCAAATTGATGAAGCTATTCATAGAATTGCTAAAAAAGATTATTTTTTGGAACATAGAATGGAAGCGCATGTAGATGTATGGCTTCCTGGAGAAAGTGAACCATTATGTGATTGGGCGCTTAACGATATTACGCTTGATAGATCTGACAGGGGTCGTATGGTTGAGCTTTCAATTCGTGTTGACGATGTAGAAATGTCTTCTTTTGGTTGTGACGGAGTAATAGTTTCAACTCCTACAGGTTCTACAGCATATGCTTTTTCTGCAGGAGGTCCAATTATGTGGCCAAATGTTGAAGCTTTACAATTAGTTCCTTTAGCTGCTCACGCGCTTTTCGCTAGGCCTCTTGTTATTGGTTCAGGCTCTACTTTTACAATTGACATTCTTGACAATTCATCTTCAGGTGGTTGGATTTGCTGTGATGGTAGACGTCAAAGAGCTCTTCCGAAAGGTTCTAGGATTCAGATTCGTCAATCTAAAGATGAACTATTTTTAGCTCGTCTTTCAGGCGTGTCTTTTACTCAAAGATTAGTTACTAAGTTCGATTTGCCAGTTGTTGGTTGGCGTGAAAATAGAGGTATCGCATGCTCGAAGAATTAGAGATTCGTAATTTAGGACCAATTTCTCACGCATTGTTCACTCCTTCTCATTCTATGACTGCTATTACTGGAGAAACTGGAGCTGGTAAATCAATGTTATTAAGTGCTATTTCATTGATTTCTGGTGGGAAAGCGCAATTGTCGAGAATAGCAGCAAATGCTGATGAATCATGGGTGCAGGGCGTATTTTGTACATATAAAGATAGTTCTTTAGCGAATTTATTACAATCGTCTGGAATTTATTTAGAAGAATCAGATACAAATAATTCAAAATTAGATATTTATGTATCTCGTAGTGTTCCTAAGAATGGAAGATCTAGAGCAACAGTTTCTGGTAAAGGTGTTCCTAAAACTTTATTAAGTCAAATTTCTTCTTATGCAATTACAATTCATGGTCAAAGTGATCAATTGCGAATTGCGTCTAAAGCAAATCAGCGTGATTTTCTTGATATTATTGCAAACGATAGTGCAGAATTAAAAGAATATTATAATGCTTTTCAGGATTGGAAAAGTGCGAAAGAATCATATAATCGCATTATAAATCAAGAATCTTCAGTTCGTCAGCGCGCTGATTATTTGAGAGAGTCATTAGAAAAAATAGATAATATTGATCCTAAACCTAATGAAGATATAGATCTTATTGAAAAAAGGAATCGCATAGAAAATGCTGCTCAAATTATTAGGGGAGTAAGTGATGCAGTTTCATCTATAGATGCTAGTCAAATTGATTATTCTTCTGATTCTGTTGATATTTTGCATCTTATAGATAATGCTATTAAAGCACTTAGATCTATTCGCGTTGAAGGCTTATACGATGATATTGCGAATCAGTTAGATGATATTTCTGCGCAACTTTCAGATATTGTTATGCAATTAACGCAGCAATTAGATATTGATGAGAGTCAAGAAGATTTAGATTCTATCAATGCTCGTATTCATGATTTGAATGAGCTTACTAGAAGATGGGGTCCTAAAATCGAGGATGTTCTTGAGTGGTCTAAAAAAGCTAGATATGAATTAGAAGATTTAGATGATTCTCCAGAGGCAATAAAACGTGCTAAAGAATTATGCAATGAGAAATATTGTGATGCTTTGCGTTTAGCTAAAATATTAACTGAAAAGCGTGTTGATGCTGCAAGAAAACTTAGTGATGATGTTACTGAAGAACTTAAATCTTTAGCTATGCAAGATGCGCTCCTCATTGTGAAAGTTATTGAAAATGAAAAAGATGGCTCTGGTGATATTCGTTTAGATAGTCATGGTGCAGATAGTATTGAGTTTTTATTTAAGCCATTTCCAGCATCTTCAGATTTACCTATTGCTAGTAGTGCTTCAGGTGGAGAATTAAGCAGATTGATGTTAGCTATGGAGCTCGTTGCTGCTCGTTGTAGGCGTAATGATAATCACGAGATGACTTTTATTTTTGATGAAGTCGATGCAGGTGTTGGAGGTGTTGCTGCTCTTGAGCTTGGAAAACGATTGGCTCAGCTTGCTAAGAGTTGTCAAGTTATTGTAGTAACTCATTTAGCTCAAGTTGCTTCTTTTGCTGATACTCAATATGTTGTACGAAAGACTATAGAGCACAAAGAGAATAGTTTGAATCAAAATGATTCTGCTGCTGCTTCTGATTCTGATTCTGATTCTGATTCTTCTACGCTTTTAGCAGATACTACTATAACTAAATTGGGGTATGAAGATCGTGTTCTAGAAATTGCTCGAATGCTTTCAGGAAGTGATTCTAAAGCTTCTTTGCAACACGCTAGAGAATTGCTGGAAAATAGTAAAATTTAATAATTTTTTGCTTTCATATTTGTTTATGTTTGTGATTTAGATTATGAATTAAGTCATATTAGATTTTAGATTTTGCTATAAGTGATTTGCTATAAATTATTTGCGAGGAGTGATTTGCGTTTCGAGATTCGAGGTTCGTATCGCTGAATTTGCATTTCGAGATTCGAGATTCGTATTGTGGGATTTTTATGTAGGGATTTTTATATGAGCGAAAATATTTTATTTGATAATTCTAATTGCGCTGCAATTTTTGATTTTGATGGTACTTTACTTGATTCATTAAATGTGTGGGACGATATAGATAATGAGAGTTTTGCAAAACGTGGAGTAGCTGTTCCAGAAGATTTTGCAAATTCTACAGCTACATTCACTCCAAGGCAGGTTGCTGATTACGTTATAGAGCATTTTGGCTTTACGGATTCTCCTGAAGATTTAATGAAAGAGTGGCAAGATATGGCTGCTGATGCGTATGCAAATCGTTTAGAGTTGAGAAAAGGCGCGAAAGATTATGTTATTTATTTACGTAAAAGTCGTGCAAAATTAGTTCTTTTAACTTCTCTTTCTAAAACGTTGTGTGAGCTTTCATTGAAACATACTGGATTGCGTGAATATTTCGATTTTATTATTTTTGGAGAAGATTTAGAAAAAACTGGGAAAAATAGAGCGCAAACCTATATAGATTTAGCGAATAAAATTGGTGTTTTACCTAATAATTGTACTGTTTTTGAAGATTCTGATGTAGCATTAAGCTCTGCGAAGAAAGCAGGTATGAAAATTTGCAAAATTTTTGATTGCGTGCCAGCAAAAAGCTTAAAGAATAATGCATTTGATGGCTGCTGTACAGGTTTTTCTGATTTTTCGCTTGCGCCAAAAAATCTTAAAGAATAATCAATGTTGAGGTGAGGTTTCACATACCCCGGGTTTTGTCGCGTGAAAATTACACGCGGATGACCATCCATCTCGATTTGACGTTACCGCCAAACTCTAGCAGTCTACCCGAAGACTTGAGCGAGCAGCTCTTAACGTCTTCTGCTTGACCTTGCTCCCAATGAGGCTTGCCATGCGGCTAACTGTTACCAGAAGCCCGGTGGTCTCTTACACCGCCGTTTCACCCTTACCTAAACGAAACATTTAGGCGGTCTGTTCTCTGCTGCGCTATCTCTCAGGTCGCCCTGGGCGGACGTTATCCGCCATTGTGCTCTTTGGAGCCCGGAAGTTCCTCAGTCGCTCCGAATGAACATTGCGACCGCGGTCATCGTGAAACCTCAACCTTCCTAAGTATAGCAGAGTTAATTCGTATAGTAAAAAAAGTTAATTTTATAGCCAGATTTCCTTGTAAATGACGCATTTTTAACATATTTTTTGTGCAATTTTTAACACTCGCTAGGCTCTTGCGAATAAAAACTGTATAATGGGTTACATCGATAGCATCGAGGCTGTCGATTTGCATACAAGTCGAGTTTAAAGCTCGTGTTAGTTTAGGAGGTTCGCATGGAAATCGTCATAACCGGACGTCATACACAGATTAAGCCAAAGTTCCGTGACGTTGTGGAAAGCAAGATGAGTCGTGTGACCGCCATTGCTCCGGATGCGCAGCGAGTACAAATCGTTGTTTCGCATGAGGGTAATCCACGGCAAGCAGATACAGCAAAACGAGTAGAGATTACAGTTGTTGCTGGAAGTACAGTTATTCGTGCTGAGGCAGCGAGTACTGATCAATACAGTGCTTTGGATATGGCGCTTGATAAGTTGACGTTACGTTTACGCCGTACTCGTGATCGCCGTAAGGATCATCGTCGTGGATACACTCAAATGGCTCCAGTTGATTTAGGTGTAGTTACTCCATCTGTTGAAGATGAATTAGATGAAGAATCAGAAATCGAAGAGAACGATAACAATAGCGCTGATGCTGCTGTTGCATCTGATCTTGGTCCTGGTGAATCTGTTGAAGTGAGTGTAGGAAATACTCCTATTGTGATTCGCCGTAAGCTTCATATTGCTGAACCTATGAGTATCGATGAAGCTTTGTATGAAATGGAGCTTATAGGTCACGATTTCTTCCTGTTTGTTAATAAGGAAACCATGCGTCCATCGGTTGTATACCGTAGACATGGTTGGAGTTATGGAGTATTTGAGATTGATACTCCTGAGAATGTTAATAAGTGATAAAAGACGAGATTTTAAAATAAAAATCGCGATTTAAAAGAATTGCGGCAAATGGATATGAACAATATGCCCACTAGGTGTAAACTTAGTGGGCATTACATATTATTAAGTGGGAATCGTCGTTTATTCGTGCGAATGAGTCTTTAAATAACGCGCTTGAGTTTTTAAAAATCCCAGCTGTCGCGTAATATAGGCTCAGTTTCGTCTATGCTGGCTAAGGCGTCTGCATAGACACGACCTAAGGGAGTGAAACGTGGTAGATATCGTCGACAAAGCCTTGCGCATGGGTGAAGGCCGTCAGTTGAAGCGCCTTGAGAATGTGGCGAAGGCTGTGAATGCGTTGGAAGAAAATATTTCTGCGCTTTCAGATGAAGAATTGAAGGGGCAAACTGCCAAGTTTAAGCAGCGTGTAGACAATGGTGAATCGCTGGATGAACTTATGCCTGAAGCTTTCGCTACAGTGCGAGAAGTTTCTAAACGTACCCTTGGTCAACGCCATTTTGACGTGCAGCTTATGGGTGGAGCTGCATTGCATTGGGGAAATATTGCAGAAATGAAAACTGGTGAAGGTAAGACTTTGGTCGCTACTTTACCAAGCTATTTGAACGCTTTAGAAGGTAAAGGCGTACACGTTGTTACAGTCAACGATTATCTTGCTAGTTATCAAAGTGAGTTAATGGGACGTATTTACAGATTCCTTGGTATGAGTGTTGGATGTATTATTACAGATCAGCAGCCTCCTGAGCGCCGTAAGCAATATAATGCTGACATTACTTATGGAACTAATAATGAGTTTGGTTTCGATTATTTGCGTGACAACATGGCTTGGGAAAAGAGTGAGCTTGTTCAGCGTGGTCATCATTATGCAATCGTTGATGAGGTTGATTCTATTCTCATAGATGAAGCTCGTACTCCTTTGATTATTTCAGGTCCTGCTGAAGGAGATGTAACTCGTTGGTATCGCGAGTTTGCAAAACTTGTTTTGAAGTTGGATCGTGACAAAGATTACGAGATTGATGAAAAGAAGAAGACTGCTGGTATTCTCGATTCAGGCATTGAAAAGATTGAAGATTATCTAGGAATTGATAATCTTTATGAGCCAAGTAATACAGCACTTGTTGGTTACTTGAATAATGCTTTGAAAGCTAAAGAATTGTTCCTTCGCGATCGTGATTATGTTGTAACGAATGGTGAAGTTTTAATTGTTGATGAACATACTGGTCGTGTTCTTCCAGGACGTAGATATAGCGAAGGCTTGCATCAAGCTATTGAAGCTAAAGAAGATGTGGAAGTTAAGGCAGAAAATCAGACTTTTGCAACAATTACTTTGCAAAATTACTTCCGTATGTACGATAAACTTGCAGGTATGACTGGTACTGCAGAAACTGAAGCTGCAGAATTTATGGGTACATACAAGTTAGGCGTGTTGCCAATTCCTTCTAATCGTCCTGTAATTCGTATGGATAAAGATGATTTGATCTTCCGCACTAAGAAAGAAAAGCTTGCTGCTATTGTTCGTGACGTTGCAATTCGTCACTCTAAAGGTCAGCCTGTTCTTCTTGGTACAGCATCAGTAGAATCATCTGAAATAGTTTCTTCTTTGCTTGATGTTGCTCGTATTCCTCATCAGGTTTTGAACGCTAAGCAAAACGCTAAAGAAGCTGCTGTTGTTGCTGTTGCAGGTCGTAAAGGTGCTGTAACAGTTGCTACTAATATGGCAGGCCGTGGTACTGATATTATGCTCGGCGGTAATGTTGAGTTCCTTGCTGATGCAAAGTTGAAAGCTGAAGGATATTCCCCAGACGATACTCCTGATGAGTATGAGAAGCGTTGGCCTGGTGTTTTGGCAGAAGTTAAAGAACAAGTTAAGGATGAGCACGAAGAAGTTAAGAAACTTGGTGGCTTGTATGTTCTTGGCACTGAACGCCATGAATCTCGCCGTATTGATAATCAGCTTAGAGGCCGTTCTGGTCGTCAGGGCGATCCAGGAGAGTCACGTTTCTACTTGAGCTTGGAAGATGACTTGATGCGTTTGTTTAACACTCAGCTTGTTGCTCGTGTTATGGCAAAAGGATTGCCAGAAGGTGAGCCAATCGAGTCTAAGTATGTGTCTAACGGCGTTCGTACAGCACAAAAGTCTGTTGAAGCTCGTAACTTTGAAATGCGCAAGAACGTTTTGAAGTATGACGATGTTATGAATAAGCAGCGTACTGTTATTTATTCTGAGCGTCAAATGGTTCTCAAGGGTGAAGATATTCATAGTGATATCTTGAAGTTCATTTCAGATACTGTTGAAAGCTATGTTCGTGGTGCTAATAATGGATCTGATAAGCCAGAAAATTGGGACTATGATGGTTTGCAATCAGCTCTTGAAATGGTTATGCCTGTGGAGCTTGATTGGGATGATGTTTGCGGTAGTATCTCTAAGCTTAAAGGCGAGAAGGCTGTTATAGCTTTGCGTGATATTATCGTTGATTGCGCTGAGGAAGCTTATGGCAAGTTAGAAGATCGTCTAGGTGAAGAAGGTCTTCGTCAGCTTGAGCGTAGAGTAGTGTTATCTGTGCTTGATCAGAAGTGGCGTGAACATCTTTATGAGATGGATTATCTTAAAGATGGCATCGGTCTTCGCGGTATGGGTCAGAGAGATCCACTGGTTGAATATCAGCGTGAAGGGTATCAGATGTACAATTCCATGATTGAAGCCATTAAGGAAGAATCTATCCAATTGCTATTCCATATTGACATTGATCAGATTGCATCTAGTGATTACGATGACGATTCTGAAATTGATGACGATATTGCTGATGTTTCTTCTGAAGTTGAAGCAGAAGATCAAGCTGTTGGAGTTGTTGGACCTGCACCTTTGAGCCATGCTGAAGGCGAAGTTCCATCCAGCATGCGTCCAAAAGCTGAAGAGTGGAAGACTCCATGGTCTGATGGACGTACCTTCCCTGGAACTAACAAGAATGATGAATGCCCATGTGGTTCTGGACGAAAGTACAAGTTATGCCATGGTCAGAATGAAGTAGAAGAATAATATTACATTTGTTATACTTCGTTTGATAATTCAAAATTTAATAAAATAAAATGAAATGTGGAGATTAGCTTTATTGCTTTTCTCCACATTTTTGTTTGTTTATCTATCTGTTTGTTTGTTTATCTATTTATCTGTTTGTTTATCTATCTGTTTGTTTATTTATTTATTTATATCTATCTATATCTGTATCTGTTTATCTACCAATAAATAATTTTGAGTTCGTTTTATCTATTAGACTCGTGCTCCATTTCCATAATCGCTATAATCATTGTTATCGTGTCTATCTTTACGAATCATCAATAATCCAACTCCTGCAATGATTATAAAAACTATGCTTATTGTTGCTGCAATAGAAGCGATGATTGGAATAAAAGCACTTGTTATAATTCCAGCAATTCCTACGAGTAATACGAGCCATAATATGACTACGCTTTTACGAATATTTTTGAAATGCGGATTTGGCGCAACGAAGTCATCTGAATATTCTTCCATTGTATCGTCAACGTCAAGCCAGCTTGAACGTATATTATCTCTAGGTCCGTGAGATAAAAATATTTCTCTTTCAATTCTTAAATTTCTTATCGCATTTTTTCTCGCCTCTTCCTCCTTCCTTTTAATATTGCGTTTATCTTCTCGCTTTGCGTGCTTTTCAAATTCTTTTGCGCTTTTAGATTTCTCTATGTCGTTAAAATCTTGTGAATGTTCCGATATAAAACTAGACCAGTCATCTTGAAAATCATTTGAATTATTATTGCTGTTTTTGTTATTTTCAAGGTGAGGGGAGTTGGTATTCTTAGATGATGTCATGAGTTATACTGTATCAAGTCTGCTTGATAGCGTACGTATAAGAGATTAAATATTATGCGTTATGCTAAGAAAGGATTTCGCATGCTTTATTGGTTTTTTGTAAAAGGGTTGGGATTTATAGCTCGTATGAGGATTCATCCGAGTGTAAAAGGCGTTGAAAATATTCCAAAGAAAGGTGGCGCTATTATTGCAGCTAACCATCTTGCTGTTATCGATGATGCCTTATTACCTTTAACTTGTCCTAGAATGATACATTTTATGGGCAAAGCAGAATACTTTGAAGGCAAAGGCTTGAAAGGTCGTTTTAAGAAGTGGTGGTTTACTTCTGTTGGAGTGTTTCCTGTTGATCGTTCAGGTGGAGCTCGTTCTGAAAGTGCATTAAAACATGCGCGCGCTATACTCGAAAAAGGTCAGCTTTTTGGTATTCACGTGGAAGGCACTAGAAGCCCTGATGGACGTTTATATAAAGGTCATACTGGAGCTGCTCGTCTTGCGTTAGAAACAGGATGTCCTATCATTCCTGTCGCTATTATTGGAACTAGGCAATTGCAACCTAAAGGTACTGTTATACCTTTATCTGGAAAGACTCAAGCAATTTATGGTGAGCCAATTCATGTTGAGCGTGTGACAAGTGATGAAGAAATTACGCGTGAACGCTTGCGTGAAATTACTGACGCTATTACTCGTTCTATTGCATCTATGAGCGGTCAAGAATATGTTGACGAATATGCTCAAACTGTTAAACAGCGTATGAATGAAGAAAAGAAGTGCAACTAATCAGCGCATTCTATTAGTTTACTTGTTATTGTTAATAACAAACCTATGTGATTTGTATAAGATGTAACTCCAACATATTACAAAACACTGAAACAACAGCGAAAAGCAGTAAAAATAATAGCGTATGCTCATACTACTGTAAGTGTAATAACAGTTGCATTGCCGCTATTATCTTTTAGACGTACTTCTTTGCCAGGGCTAGTAGATTGAAGACGAACAACATGCGTAAAATCTCCAAGAGGAGCTGAAATCTTCACTTGTAATCCTAAATCTTCCAAAATCTTACGAGCTTCATCTTTATTTTTCCCTCGTACGTCAGGCATGATTACAGTTTGAGGTCCTTTTGAAATAACAATTGAAACAGAATCGCCCCAATGGAGTTTTTCTCCTTTAGGCTTAGACGCACTTATAACGTTTCCTTTGCTAACAGTATCGCTATATTCTTCGCTATATGTTGCATTCAGTTTTAAGTCATTTAATAACTGTTGAGCATTATCTTTACTTTTGTTTACTATATCTGGCATTTCAACTGGCATAGGGCCTTTAGAAAGTATCACTGTTACAGGTTTATTGTGATCTGTTGTTGTTCCAGCTTGTGGTGAAACGTCAATAATCTCACCTTTTGGAACATCCAAAGAATACATATCGAGAATATCCCTATGAATAATATTTGTGAATCCAGCTTTACGTAATATTTCTATAGGTTTATTAGACTTAGAAGAAAGTATGTCAATAGGAATAGTTGCTTGTTTAATGCCGCGAGAAACAATGATTTTCGCGTATTCGTGATTGTGTTTATTTATATGACTTCCTACGAGATCAGGTGTTGTTGATATTACGTTTCCTGAATCAATGTCATCGCTGTATTCTAATTCAACTTTGTAAGGTATTCCAGCGACTTTAAGAGTACGCTCATAATTTTCCCACTTGATATCAGCTATTTTGCACGTTTTTGTTCTGGAACAAGATAAGTCATCTGGTTTTGGCAAAGTCCAATAACTATTTGGTCCATAGAAATACCAAATTATTGCGCATGCTACTATAAATATTGAAGCTAAAATTGTAATAGCAATAAATATTACTTTTTTACGAGATGTTTTGCCTTGTGTTTCTTTCGTTTTAGAAGAGTTGCTGTATATTTTAGATTTTTCTAATGCAATAGTTGGAAGATTACTATCATTAAAATCTTCTAATGGATCATTATTATAGTTGTAATCTACATCACTAGTTTTTGCGCTACGCCAAGGCATTGCTTGAGTGATATTATTGGTTGAACTATTTTTCGCTTGTGTATTATCTTTGCTAATTAAATTATTTTCGGATTCTGCAATATCGTAGCTTTTATCTTGATTAAGTTCATTATGTTCATTAAGTTCATTAGATTTTTTAGATGGTGGTAATGGAATATCGTCATCGTTTACGCTTCTAATATCATTATCAAGAAAATCTGGTAAGTTAATAATATTTTCAGATTCGCTAGTTTCGTTTGCGCTGTCTTTAGCGGTTTTTTCGTTTAATTCGCTAGTTTCTTCGCTATTAGACGGATTTTCTATAGTATTTTGATGCGTATAACTAGTATCTTCTTCATTTGCATCTTCAACTTCGTTTTCATTAGAAATCTTTAGATTATCTAATTTGCGGCTATTTATAAGCATAGTTGAATCATCTAATACATCTTCGCTTTGAATTTCAGATTCTTTAAAACGGTATGACCAATCTTTTGATGTAAGCTCTTTACTTATAGTTCGTAATTCAGCTAACGCTTCAGAAGCATTATCAGGTCTTAAATTCATATCTCGAGATGTAAGTTTTTCTAAGAATTTTGCAACTTTAATATTTATTCCAGTACAAACTGTTGTAATAGAAGGAGTATCTTCGTGGACATGCTTAAAAACTAGCGTAACAGGGTTATCTGCTGTAAAAGGCACTTTTCCTGCTAACATTTCCCATGCCATAGTTCCTGCTGAATATAAATCGCCTTGTGGTGTTGCAAGATTTTTTTCAATCATCTCTGGTGCCAAGTAAGCAGCTGTTCCTAAAAGCAATCCAGTAGAAGATAATGTTGCTTGAGAAATAGCCCTAGCTAATCCAAAATCTGTGATTTGAACATTTCCGCGATCGTTTATAAGTATGTTTTCTGGTTTAATATCTCTGTGTACAACACCGGCAATATGAGCTGAAGCTAATCCATCAAGAGTTTGCGCAAGTAAACGAAGAGTATCTTTTACGCTAAAAGTTCCGTGCATATTCATTTCATAGCGCAAATTAACGCCATGAACATATTCCATAACTAAATAGTCAAGTCCTTCAAATTCGCCTGTGTCATAGACTTGTACAATATGAGGGTTAGCAATCTGTGCTGCGGACGTAGCTTCTCTGCGGAATCTGGCTATAAATTGCTCTCTGTGCACGCCTTGAGCTAATTGTGTATGCATTATTTTAATCGCAACAGGTCTGCCAAGTCGTTCGTCTTGTGCTTGATACACTGTGGCCATGCCGCCTTCAGCTATTTTTCGCACTATGCGATATCTGTTTTCAATACGCATACCTTTTTGTACTTGTTTCGCGTCACTCATTGTTGCAAATCCTTATATGCGAATCATACTTCACTATTTACGAGTGTACAGGCATGTAGGTAGAGAATTAAAGTTTTAGTATTATATTCTCCACTGTTCTGGAATAAAACGTTCAATAATTGATTGCATAATATTTTTAGCTTCTTCGCTTAATTCGCTATTTTGAAGAGCTTGTTGAGATTGTTCCCAAAGATCCTTAATGCGTTTCTTTGATTTTTCGATTGCTCCGCTTTTATAGAAAATATCTATAATTCTCTTCACATCTCCGCTGCTTCTATGCTTTTTAGTGTATGCTTTCTTCAAATAAGCTTTATCTTTTTCATTGCTATTTTGAAGTGCGTCTGCAAGAAGAGTTGCACGTTTTCCTTCTCGTATATCTCCTCCAACTGGTTTACCAGTATGTTTAGGATCTGAAACTACGTCTAATAAATCATCTGCTAATTGGAATGCGATTCCTAAAGGTTCTCCAATTGAATAAGCTAGATCGTTTGCGAGTTTAGGGTCTAATCCTGCAGAAAGGAAACCTAATTTTATAGGAGATATCGTTGTGTAACTAGCAGTCTTCCATTTAAATACGTTAAGAGAAGATTGTGCAAGAAGTTCAGTATTATCTAAGTCCATCATTTCAATAGATATATCTAGTACTTGCCCTACGCACACGCTTCGTTGAGTATCTGAAAATGTTAGAAGAAGTTCTTGAGTATTTTTAAGATTTTTTGCGCAATTGCCAGCTATGTTAAAGCTTTCTGCTGCTAACAAATCGCCTAACATAATTCCTAAGCCAGTGCCTATACGTAAATTGTTATAGACTTTAGAAAATGCGCAATATGCACTTGGTATGCCTCGTCTTAAAGAGGATTCGTCAATAATATCATCGTGTATTAAAGCTGCTGTTTGAAAAACTTCAATAGCACAAGCTAAGTCAATCATTGATGCGCGATTGAAATTTTCTTTTGAACTTTCGCTAGAACTTTCGCTAGAACTTTCGCTAGAACTTTCGCTAGAACCTTTATTAGAGGAAATCGTTGAATTTGCTGCATCATATGATAATAGCGACAATAATGCTCTTAAGCGTTTGCCGCCTTTGCTAGAAGTTAAAGCTTGATTTACTACTGTTTCCATAGTGTCTTTGCATGAGGAATGTAGATTTTGGCATGCAGGCATTTCAAATTGTTCTGATGTGAGTGTGCAAATACGTTGTTCTATTTGTTTAAGTTCCGCATCAATATCCATAGTATGAAGTTATACACATTGTTTCGACATTATTCCAGTCGAGAATGTATTTCTGTGTGTCTGTTTTATTGGTTGATTTAGCGTAGAGCTTGTTAGTTGTAAATAGTATGCGTTCAAGTGAAACTGTATGTGTGTAAACGAGATTGTATTCACGAGATTGTATTCACGAGATTGTATTCACGAGATTGTATGCGCGAACCTCTATGCGCACAAGTTTTATGAACTTCTGAATGAACTTCTGACCACAATCGCAATTTTTTATTGCTACATTGAAAATTTCTTGAGAAACTTCTTTTACAAAACTTAATAATAAATGAATTATTGAGTTGATTTAGTTGATTATTAAATATTGGGGGAGTTATGGGGATTTTGGCTGTAGACGATATTGATACAATTGGGAAAATTGACTTATTAAGTGATCATCCTATAAAAGAGAATATTATTGATGATTCTTTATCTCGATTATTTGATTTGTCTTATATATCTAAAAATCATGATGAAGATTCTAATTGGATTGAATCTATACGATCAAAAGTAGGTAGTTGTATAGAAAAATACAATAGTTTTGCTAATAGATTCAATAAAAGTATTGCAAATAAAGTATATGCGAATCAAGCTTTGCACAGATGGTACAATACTTTTTCTTACAAAAGTAACTATGAAACTAAATATTATGAATCTATTGAATCCATTGAATCAATTAACAAATGTGATGGCGAAAAAACGAGTTTGAATAATGGATTATTAGGAGTTGATTTTATAAATTTAGCTTTGGCTATGAATAGTAATATAAATGTTCGTGATGCAATGCTAATCGCTATTTTAGATTGTTATCACGAATGGTATGACTATGATAGTTTATGCGCTGTAGCTTTTGAACCTCATACAAAAAGTGTTTCTGAATATCTTCATAAGTGTTTGGAAGATAAATTTATTAGATATACTCACAAGCCCGATATGCTTATGGTTTCAAATGTTATTGATACTTTAACTGCAATGGCTTATATTATGCGAGATGCGCGAGAGTTTACAACTCATATTTATGCATTGATTGCTTATTTAAGTTGGTGGTTTAGATTCGGTAATGTAGAGTATTACACTAATCTTGCTTTAAGCGTATGTTCAGATTGTTCTATGGCAAGAATTGTTCAATCTGCATATAGGAATGGCGTAGAGGCACCGTGGTTAAAAGAATACGATAAAGATAAAGGTTTGTGTTTGACTAGTCGTATATAAAGTCTGATTGAAAATTGGGAGCGTGTTGTTATTAGCTAATTATTTTGCATTTTATTTGTGTTTTAGTTTGTCTTTGCAATGTGATTAACTTACAAGACGCAAAAATTTGACCTTGCTATATCTATGCCTATATGCAATTATTAGTGCAGTAAGGGTTCTATCAGGAGGAATAGTTGACGAGTGAAGAATTAGAAATTGATGAACTTGCTAGTGAAGAAAGTAAGTCAACAAAAGCTCGTAGAACTAATGGTACTCGTAAAAGTAGTGCTCGTTCGTCTTCAAAAAAACTTGCATCTTCGCGCTCGCAAAAGAAATCTGATGAGTCTTATGATGAAAGTGACAATGATGAATTTATGAAATCTGAAAATGATATAGATGAATCAGATTCATTAGATTCCTCTGAGAGCAATCTTGATGATGTTGATTCAATTGACGATGTTGATGAGCATGATTTAGATATGCATTTAGATGATCTTGACGATCTTCACCACGATGATATTGATGATCTTCATCATGATGATCTTGATGATGTTGATTCAATTGACGATGTTGATGGTCTTGATGTTGATGATGTGGATCAAGATTTTGATGAAGATTCAGATATTGATGATGTAGAAGAATCTGATGAAAATACAAAATCCGAAGAGCCTGTAGTTCCTCAAGCTAAAGGTGCTTTTGTTGTTAGCGATGATGACGATGACGACACATTAACTTCTACTCCTGGAAATCCAAAGCGTCGAGTTATTGCGACTGGTGCTACTGCTGATCCTGTTAAAGATTATTTGAAACAAATTGGTCGCGTTAGCTTGTTAAATGCTGAACAAGAAGTTGATCTTTCAGAGCGCATTGAAGCTGGATTATATGCTCAGCATTTACTTGATACTCAAATTGATCAAATGGAGTTTAAGCGTAAGCGTGAATTAAAATGGGCTGCTGCTGATGGTAAAAAAGCTAAAGATCATCTTTTGGAAGCAAACTTACGATTAGTTGTTTCTCTTGCTAAGCGTTATACAGGTAGAGGCATGCTTTTTCTTGATTTGATTCAGGAAGGCAATCTTGGCTTAATTAGAGCAGTTGAAAAATTCGATTGGAAAAAGGGCTTTAAGTTTTCTACTTATGCTACATGGTGGATTCGTCAGGCAATTACGCGTGCAATGGCTGATCAGGCTCGAACTATTCGAGTTCCAGTGCATATGGTTGAAGTGATTAACAAACTTTCGCGTGTTCAACGTCAAATGCTTCAAGATTTAGGTCGCGAGCCTACGCCTGATGAGCTAGCTAGAGAGCTTGATATGCCTGTAGAAAAGGTACAAGAAGTGCAAAAGTATGGACGTGAGCCTATATCTTTGCATACTCCTTTGGGTGAAGATGGTGATTCTGAATTCGGTGATTTAATTGAAGACACTGATGCTATTGCTCCATCTGATGCTGTTGCATTCTCACTTTTGCAAGAACAATTCAGACAAGTTCTTGAAACGCTATCTCCTCGCGAAGCTGGCGTTATTAAGATGCGTTATGGTTTGGAAGATGGACAGCCTAAGACTTTGGATGATATTGGGCGTGTTTATGGTGTAACTCGTGAGCGTATTCGTCAAATTGAATCTAAGACTATGGCTAAGTTGCGCCATCCTTCTCGTTCTCAAACATTGCGTGATTTCTTGGATCAGTGATTATAAAATAATGCATATTGAAGTGTCGTATTTTTGCATTTAAGCAAGAGTGCGACACTTATTGCTTGACTGAATAGTTTTATTACAAGGGGTAGAAGTGGTATCTCGTAAAGAGCAAGAGCAATATGATGCTGACAGTTTAACTGTGCTTGAAGGTTTGGATGCTGTTCGTAAGCGTCCAGGTATGTATATTGGTACTACTGACAGTCAAGGTTTAATGCATTGCCTTTGGGAGATTATTGATAACGCTGTCGATGAAGCTTTAGCTGGAGCTTGCAATCATATTGTTGTAACTTTACATTCTGATGGGTCTGTTGAAGTTGCAGATAATGGTCGTGGTATTCCGGTTGATGTTGAACCTAAAACAAAATTAACAGGTGTAGAAGTTGTTTTAACTAAACTTCATGCCGGTGCTAAATTTGGAAATTCTTCGTATAATGCTGCAGGTGGTTTGCATGGTGTTGGATCTTCTGTTGTTAATGCATTGAGTTCTCGTTTAGATGTAGAAGTTGATCGCGATGGCAAAACACATCACATGTCTTTTCATCAAGGTCATCCTGGAGTTTATAGTGACGCTGATCCTGAGCATCCATCTCCATCTTCTCCTTTTAAACGTACTCGTAAGAATCGTCCTACAGAGCTTGAAATTATCGGTACTGTTTCTCCTAAAACTACTGGCACTAGAGTTCGCTATTGGGCAGATCCTGAGATTTTTAATTCAACAGCTCGCTTTAGCTATGAACAGCTGATTGCACGTGTTAGACAAACAAGTTTTTTGGTTCCAGGATTACGCATAACTGTTATAGATGAAAATGTTCCTGAAGGTGAGTTTAGTGATATTCAAGAGATTGATGAGCTTAACTTAGATAATTCTCAGGAACAAGTAGATGAGTTTTCTACATCATCTAATAAATCAGAGGATTCACACAGCGAGTTTACAGAAACTGAGAGTTATGAAGACAGCCAGAATTTAGATAACTCAAACGATCTAAAAGATTATGATGATTTAGATAATGAGTATGAATCTGAAGAATTACATGATTCTGACGATGACGATTCTGACGATTCTGAAACTTTGACTAAGCTTGATGATTCTGATTCTGATTCTGATTCTGATTCTGATTCTTTAGATTCTTCTGAAGCACAAGCAGTTACAAATGCTGAATCATATAAATCCATTCAAAGCAATCATCATCCTAGAATAATTGAATTCTTACATAATGGTGGCGTTAAAGATTTCGTTGATTTTCTATCTCACGGTCAATCAGTTTCGGATATTTGGCGTATTTCTGGTGAAGATACGTACTTGGAAGAAACACAAGCTGTTGACGAGTCTGGTGAATTGCATGCTCAGCAGGTAACGCGCAAGTGTGGTGTTGACATTGCAATGCGTTGGGTAAATGGATATGATTCAACGATTATAAGTTTTGTCAATGTTGTTGAAACTCCAGGTGGAGGTTCTCACGTAGACGGATTCTTGCAAGGATTAACTAAGCAAATTCGTAAAGCTGTTGAAGATAACGCGCGCAAGCTAAAAGTAAATCTTAAAGATTCGAATACGAAAATTGAACGAGATGATATTACAGCAGGATTGGTTGCTGTTATAACTGTTCGTATTGCTGAGCCTCAATTCCAAGGTCAAACTAAAGATGTTCTTGGAACTGCTCAAGTTAAGCCAATCGTTACTAAAATGACTGACTCTCAATTTGGGGAGATGATTACTGGTTCTAAGCGAGGATTTAAAGAGCAATCTGCTAGAGTGCTTGAGAAAATCGTTTCAGAAATGCATGCAAGAATTCAAGCGCGTAAAACAAAGGAAGTTACTCGTAGAAAGAACGCACTTGAATCAGCTTCTATGCCTCCAAAACTTTCAGATTGTCAACCTGGAAATGACGATGTTGCTGAGCTTTTTATTGTTGAGGGTGACTCTGCTCTTGGTACTGCAAAAGCTGCTAGAAATTCTGCTTTCCAAGCATTATTGCCAATTCGCGGTAAGATTTTGAATGTTCAAAAAGCAAGTCTTTCGCAAATGCTTTCTAATAAAGAGTGCGCTGCAATTATTCAAGTTGTTGGAGCAGGATCAGGCGCAAGTTTTGATATTTCACAAGCTCGTTATAACAAGATTGTTATGATGACTGATGCTGATGTTGACGGTGCTCACATACGTATTTTGCTTTTAACGTTGTTCTATCGTTATATGCGTCCGCTTATTGAGCACGGGCACGTTTATGCTGCTGTTCCTCCGCTTCATAGGATTGCGCTCGCAGGAAAGCACAAAGGTGAGTATATTTACACTTATTCAGACGATGAGCTAGCTGGAAAGCTTGATGATTTGCAAGCTAAGGGCATTGATTTTAACAGCGATATTCAGCGTTATAAGGGCTTGGGTGAGATGGATGCAGATCAGCTTGCAGACACCACTATGGATCCTAGAACTCGCATGCTTCGAAGGATTCGTATGGAGGATGCTCAGCAAGCGAGTGAAGTATTTGATCTTTTAATGGGCGATGACGTTCCTCCGCGTAAACAGTTTATTGTTGATAACGCAGACGATTTCGATCGCTCTAAAATTGATACATGATTTTCTGCACTATGCTGTTTTATTTCTTTAACCAATGTGAGCTATTTGAGAAACAAGTTCTGTTCCAGAAGCATCTCTTCGCATATCTGGTTTTGGCAATTCAACATTAGCTCTTCCAGGAGTTGTTGCATAAAGCGGATAATGCCCAACATATGCGTTTAATAAAGTATTTTGACCTTTTAAGAATCGTTGCGATCTTACTCCGCTTGTTCCTCTTCCTTTAGTTGGATACATTGTTAGTGGAGTTAGCTTAGCAGATCCGTTATCTGTTCCAGGAAGAGCGTTTTCATCTCCTGCTAAAGTAAAAACGATTGTTCCAGATGCGGAGAATAATCCATTTTCACCTTCTTCATAATTCCATTCAACGAGATCTTTTGGAACTACTGCGAAAGCAACAACTTTGCAATCTTGTGCTAAACGAATACCTGCCATCCCTGCAGCAGTACGTCCTTGAGGTCTTACTTGCTTTGCATCGAAAGTTAGTAGTGAAGAATCTGAACTGATGAATACTAAACGGTCGTCATCGCCAGAAATTGCAGCGTTAATTACTTCATCTTTAGGCTTTAAATCTATTATGCTCCAAGAATCCATAGTTGTAGGGGATTGCCCATTCCAACGTTTTACTACTCCGTCTTTTGTTCCAATAGCTATTGGATTTGGTTCATCTGAATTAAGTGGTATAGCAGATACAACCTTTTCTCCAGCAACATGGTCGCTGCTTTGAGTAGATAATAGTAGTTCGTTTGCGCTAACGCCTTTTGATAGAAGCTCAATATTTACATTTTCACTATTTGCTATTGAATGAAGTTGAGGTAAGTCAGATACATGTGCGAGAACAAGTCTTCCAGCAGAAGTAATTAAACCATATGTTGAGCGAGTTGTAGTCGTAAACATAGTAAGACATGGAGTATCGAAAATATTTCCAGTATTTGTTTTCCATTTGTTGAAAGTATCTACGCTAGTTCTAGCTATAAACCCAGATGCGCTTAAAGCTATTGCGCATGGATCATCGCTTAATTGTAATGCTTGTTGCGCTACATCTGATTGTCCTGCAAGACGTGCTGCGTTTGCAGCTGCAACGTCAGCTTGTACAGATGTCATTTTATTTGCTTCCTGAACAGCAATAAGCGCCGAATCTGTATTTGAATTTTTATCATTATGTGTGCGAACTGGTGTAAAACTTCCATCAACTTGTTCATCTAAAATAATTGTTCTACGAGGAGAATCCCATTGTTTTACAGCAGAATCCATTTCTGATATTACAACTTTATCTAGTTCGAGTTCAGAGCTTAATATTTTATCTAATTCTTCTATTTTCTTTAATAAGTCATTGCGTTCAGACTCAAGTTCTATTCGACTCATTTTCGTAAGTCTGCGCAAACGTAAATCAAGAATATATTGTGCTTGAACATCGTCTAAGTCAAATACTTTAATCAATTTTGCTTTAGCAATATCCGCATCTTGGGAAGAACGAATTACTTGAATTACTTCATCGATATCTAGCATTGCTAGAAGAAGTCCTTCAACAAGATGTAAACGTTCGCCCGCTTTAGTCTTTCTGAATTCACTACGTCTGCGTACTACTGTTCTGCGGTGTAAAATCCAAACATCTAAAAGCTCTTTCAATCCCATAGTATGAGGTCTGCCGTTTACTAGAGCAACGTTATTGATTGTAAAGCTTTCTTGTAAAGGCGTGTGTTTGAAAAGCTGTGCTAAAACAGCGTTAGGATCAAATCCTGTTTTAATTTCTATTACTAAACGAGTTCCGTTATGACGGTCTGTTAAATCAATAGCTCCAGTAATTCCGTCAAGTTTTTTAGCTTTAATTCCTTGAGAAATACGTTCTAGTACTCGTTCTGGACCAACCATAAAAGGAAGTTCTGTAACTATAATAGCTTTTTTACGTGCTGTAATATTTTCAATATGAGCTTGTGAGCGAGTTATGAATGCTCCTCTACCAGTTTTATAAGCTTCACGAATTCCGGATCTTCCTACAATAATTCCGCCGCTTGGCCAATCTGGTCCTGGAACAAATTGCATTAAATCATCTAAAGTTGCATCATTGTGTTTCATTAAATATTTTGCGGCTTCAACTACTTCTCCAAGATTATGTGTTGCCATGTTAGTTGCCATTCCAACAGCGATTCCAGAAGCTCCGTTTACAAGCAAATTTGGTATTGCTGCTGGCAAAACTGTAGGTTCTTTAAGTTTATTATCGTAATTTGGAGTGAAATCAACAGTGTTTTCGTTAATATCTGCATTCATGCCTAAAGCAGCAGGTGCTAAGCGTGCCTCAGTATATCGTGATGCTGCAGGACCATCGTCAAGAGAGCCAAAATTTCCGTGTCCGTCAACTAAAGGAATACGCAAAGAAAAAGGTTGAGCTAAACGAACCATTGCTTCGTAAATTGCGCTATCGCCATGTGGGTGTAATTTACCCATTACTTCGCCTACTACTCGAGCAGACTTCATATAAGCGTGATCTGGGCTTAAGTTCATATTGCCCATTTGATACACGATTCTTCTTTGAACAGGTTTCATACCATCGCGCGCGTCTGGTAAAGCTCTGGCGTAGATAACAGAATAAGCGTATTCCAAGAAGGATTTGCTCATTTCTTCATTTAACGGCGTTTCAACAATATGCTCTTTAACTTTTCGTGGGTCAAAAGCAGGTGCTGTTGAATGGCGGCGTGAAGGCATGATATGAACTCCTTGAATGACTTTTATAGACTACTATAGTAGCAATTTACGTGCACAAGAATGTTGTTCTTCGTTGTGATTTTAGTAAACTTATTTAAAATTTTCAGTAATTTTATGAATTTTTTACTTATTTTATTATATGAATTTTTTAAAATATATGAGTTTTCTTCACGAAGTGGTTCAATAATATGTATGAGCGTTGAAATGCCGTCTTTTAAAGAATTATTGCAATTCGTTGAAAAAGTTGAATATGGGGATTGGTATTCGAAAGATTTAGCTGTTTGTGGTGTAACTGATGTTAGTAGTGTAACTGATGTTAGTAGTACTAAAGTTAGTAACTTTGCTAATGATGGTACTAAATTTAGTAGAGATGATTCTGATTATGCTAAAGTTGGTGGAGCATTACATTTATCTTCTGTTCTTCCAGCTGTTTGTGATGCTATTGGAACGCCTGTAAGCACTGCAATACATCATGATCCTTCATTTTTGCGTAAATCATTAAATATACCTTCTGCTAGTAGAGCTATTGTTGTTCTTGTTGACGGTTTAGGGTACTGGAATATTGTTAATAGGATTGGACACGCTCCTTATCTTCGTTCTCTTATGAAAGAACCTTTGAATCAGCGTTTTATTTACTCGTGTTTACCAAGTACTACTGTTGCAGCAATGGGTACTTTTGGTACTGGTACTTGCCCAGGTCTTACTTGTATGACTGGATACACTCAAAAAAATAATGAAACTGGTGCTTTAGCTCAGTTAATTCAATTTAGAGATGCTCCTTTACCTGAAAATCTTCAGATTCAGCCAACTATATTTGAATTACTAGTCAAGCGCGGTGTTCGCGCTGATAGTGTAAGTCTTCCTAAATTTGAAAATTCTCCTCTTACTCGCGCTGCTTTGCGAGGTGCGCGTTATATTAGCGCAAAAACACCTAGAGCACGTATTTGCGCTGCCGCAAACACGACTTTAGAGCCTGGATTAACTTATATGTATTTACGAGATACAGATAAAGTAGGTCATAACTACGGTTGTGATTCTGATGAGTGGATTGCATCTTTTGAGCAAGTTGACGCTCAATTACAATTATTGCGAAAAAAGTGTGCTCCTGGAACTTTGATTATTATTACAGCAGATCATGGAATGATACAATCTGATCCGTCTATGTGCATAGATATAGCTAAAAATCCTAAATTATCTGAAGGCGTTTCCATGGTTGCAGGAGAGCCTAGATCTGTTATGCTTTACGCAAAAGATGGTGTTAGTGTAAATGATTTAGCTAAGCGTTGGACAGATGAGCTAGAAGATAAAGCACTTGTTAGAACTAAAAAACAAGCTATTTTGGATGGTGTTTTTGGCGAAGTTTGTGATAGAGCAAATGAAATCTTGGGTGACGTAATTGTTCAAGCTGCAAATCGCGTCACCATAGTTGATTCTCGAACACAAACACAAAAGGCTATGAGTTTACCAAGTGTTCATGGATCTATGACTCGTATGGAACTTGAAATACCTTGCCTTATTGATCTTGTTGATTAAGATATCAGCCTTCGCCAAATAAAATCTCATCCCAGCTAGGGACTGCAGATCTTCCACTTTTCCTTTTATGCTCGTTTGAGTGAGATTTTTCGACTGTATTCGCATTATTTTGTGTTTCATGCGTTTTCGAATTTGAATTAGAAATAGTGGAATTAGAGTTGTTGTTAGAGCTGTTGTCCTTGCTATTTCTGTTATTCTCATAAGAGTTGTTTGAATTGTTGCTATTTGCGCTTGTGCTCGAATTTGCGCTCAAGTTTGTGCTCGCGTTTGCTACTTGTGAATACGTATTTTCATTTGCGCTTGCAACGCTTGCACTATCGTATTCTTTATTAGTTTTAGTAGCTTTAGTAGTGTGCTTTTTTGATTCACTTGAGTTTATTCCTGAAATATCATCTTTTTGCAATATCAGATTTTCTTGTGAATAATGAGAATCTCTTGTATTGGATTGCAATTTAGGTGAATTGCTTGCATAATCTGAATTATTATCAAATTCGTAATCATGATTTTCCTTTTTAGATAAGTGTGAGTCAGACTTAACTTTCGAAGAATTATCTAATATAGAAGATTTGTTTACATAATCTTCTAAAGTATGAATTTCTGTTTTATTTCCAGACTTATAATCCGTTTGATTATCTAATTGAGATATATTTTGAGAATTGTTATTCTCTTCAGAATTTGAATTTTCCCATTGAGAAATTGCACGCTCTATTCTTGCGGATCGTATTGAATTTCCTGGTATTTCGTTATTTGTAAACGGGAAGGATATATTTACAGTATCTCTATAAGTGTTATTAAACGAAGTTTTACTTGAGTTTAAGTGTGTGCCAGACGCTATTTCTTCACCGAGTAAAAGTCTAGAAGAAGTATTCATGCACGAAACAGTGTTATCGTGCATATTCCAAGTCCATTCTGCTTTGATTGTGCGAGTCGCTGTATTAAATTGCGCGATTATACGCCATGGCTCAAGCCCTCTTCGAGTTGCACGCCATTTTACTGTTTCCATTCCAATTCTTGCTTTTGCTAAAGTGCGTTCAATAAGATCTGAAAGTGTGCGCATATTGCTTTGTTTTGGAGCTGGAACAGATAAGAATTGTTCAATAGCGTATTGTTTTTCAGTTTCGACTCCAGAAGAAAATCGTCTAACTTGTGCTTCACTTATATGATATCTTGCTGAAACTTGAGATGGCTCAATACCTGCTCGTATGAGTGCTTGTATTTGTGATATTGGAAGTGCTGCACTTGATTGAGAAGTGTTGCTTTGAGAATCTGCATCGTTTCCATTCTTAATACGTTGTGATTCTGATATAGCGTGCTTCAGCGTGTCGTCCATGTAAATTTTTAACGGCGTGTTTTCGTAAATAAAAATTAAATCTCCGTTTTCATCTACATGATCGAAACTCGCCGTTTTTGGCGGATTTTCAAGCATTGTGCACCACTTTCCTCGCTTTTAACAATACTATATATATACTTTAGTCTATAGTATGCCTTCTTTAGCATTTTACATATATTTAAAAGAGTGTATTCTATGCGGGGTGGCATTCATGTATGCTATGCGCGTAGGAGCTTTAGAGAACGAAAGGACCATAATGGCACAGGATTATGATTCCCCTCGTAGTAAAGATGAGGATGAGGAGTCGCTGCAAGCACTGATTAAGGGTTCGCAGAACTCTTCTAGTGAGATTGACGATGATGAGAATGCTATTGCTGAAGATTATGAATTACCTGGAGCTGATCTTAGTGGTGAAGATGCATCTGTTACGGTAATTCCTATGCAAGGTGACGAGTTTATTTGCTCTGAGTGCTTCTTAGTGAAGCATCGCAGTCAGCTTGCTGAATCTTCTACTGAAAGTCAGCCTGTATGCAAGGAGTGCGCTGCTTAAATGGCATATGATGAAACTTATAACAGCCCAGAGCAATTAGAAGTACTTATACAATATTTGGATAAAGTTGCCGAGCATATTGAGCCTCTTCGTTATGCGCATGCTTCAGATGCTGGAGCTGATTTAAGAACCACACAGGATTTTGTTTTGAAGCCGTTTGAAAGAGCGCTTGTGCCTACTGGTGTAGCGATTGCTTTGCCTGCTGGTTACGTAGCTCTTGTACATCCTCGTTCTGGTCTTGCTGTAAAGCAAGGTGTAACTGTTTTGAATGCGCCTGGAACAGTGGATGCAGGGTATCGTGGAGAAATAAAAGTTCCACTTATAAATTTAGATCCTGAGCATGTTGCTGAATTTCATAGAGGAGATCGTATTGCTCAATTAGTTATTCAGCGTTATGTTGAAGCAGATTTTATTCAATCGGAAAGTCTTCCTTTATCTGATAGATCTGATAAAGGCTTTGGTTCAACAGGTTTGCAATAAATTTTAAATAAATCCGACTAGCGTGTGCTATGTCGGATTTATAGTAATTTTTTTGTAAATTAGCTTATTCTTAGTGCATTAGTTGTTGATTTTTTACATTATTTAACAATTTAAGTGCTGTATTTTGTTGAAACATGTAGGATAGTGTTACGCGGGAGGTGATGTGTGATGGGTGAATCACAAGAAGAGATTAGGTGTGCTAATAAGCTTGGATGTGAAATTAGCGAAGAACCAAATAACCCGTTGTGCCCAATTTTACAAATGTGTCAATGGCATCATCCCGGTGAAAATATGGATATACTTCATCGTGCGTATAAACGAGCAGTGAAGCAACATACTGGTCAGCGGCGTAAATCAGGTGAGCCATATATTATTCATCCTCTTGCAGTTGCACAAATTCTTGCAGATCTAGGTATGGGTCCTGTAGTTGTTGCAGCTGGATTATTGCACGATACTGTTGAAGATACTGATTACACTTTAGAAGAGTGCAGGGCTGATTTTGGTGATACAGTAGCAGGTCTAGTTGATGGCGTTACCAAAATTTCAAATATGGAATACGGAGATAATGCACAAGCTGAAACTATAAGAAAAATGGTTGTAGCAATGAGCAGAGATGTTCGTGTTCTTGTTGTAAAACTCGCAGATCGCTTGCATAATGCTCGTACGTGGAGATATGTTAAACCTCAAAGTTCGCATAAAAAAGCTAGAGAAACGCTAGATGTATATGCTCCTCTTGCAAATAGACTTGGTATGAATGCTATTAAAACAGAACTTGAAGAGTTAAGTTTTAAAGTATTGTATCCAAAAATTTATAATGAAATAGTTGTTTTAGTCGCTCGTAGAGCTGGTCAGCGTGAAGTTTATTTACGCCAAATTCTTGAAGAAATCAACGAAGATTTATCTGAACAGCATGTAAAAGCTTCTGTTAAAGGTCGTCCAAAAGATTATTTCTCAATCTATCAGAAGATGATTGTTAGAGGTCATGATTTTGAAAATATTTACGATCTTGTTGGAGTTAGAATAATAGTTGATTCTATCCGAGATTGCTATGCTGCATTGGGTGCTGTGCATGCAAGATGGAGTCCTGTTCCTGGGCGCTTCAAGGATTATATAGCAACTCCTAAGCTGAATATGTATCAGAGTTTGCATACTACTGTTGTAGGTCCAGGTGGAAAGCCTGTTGAAATTCAAATTCGTACTTGGGATATGCATAGGCGTGCTGAATTTGGTATTGCTGCTCATTGGAAGTATAAGGCTAACGGTCAGGCTGGTCGTGCTTTAAGTAAGCCAGATAATGAAGATTTGAAGCGTGAGCAAGAGGATCGTAAAGAGCTAAGCGAAGCAGATAATCTTAAATGGATTCAACAATTAGCTGATTGGACTAGTGAAACTCCTGATTCAGATGAATTCTTAGGATCTTTAAAGCAAGATTTAGGTGCTGCAGAAGTATATGTATTTACTCCTAAAGGAAGCATTGTTGCACTTCCTCAAGATGCAACTCCTGTAGATTTTGCTTATTCAGTGCATACTGAAGTTGGACATCGTATGATGGGCGCTCGTGTAAACGGCCGTTTAGTTCCTCTTGATACGAAGCTAGTTAATGGAGATACAGTTGAAGTTTTGACTTCAAAATCAGATACTGCTGGACCATCAAGAGATTGGCTTAGTTTTGTAAAATCTCCGCGTGCTAGAAATAAGATTCGCCAGTGGTTTAGCAAAGAGCGTCGTTCTGAAGCTATTGAAGAAGGTAAAGACGAGTTAACTCGTGCTATGCGTAAAAGAAACTTGCCTATATCTACTTTAATGACTCCACAAGCTTTAATTGGTGTTGCTGACGAGTTGAATATTATGCCTAATGTTGATGCAGTTTATGCTGCAATCGGCGAAGGCCAAGTTTCGACTCAAAATGTTATTTCTAGACTTGTTAAAGACGCTGGAGCTGATGAAGTAGATGAAGAAGTTGAACAAGAAGCTTTGCCTTTAAGGAGACCTGAGAGAGCCAGAAAGTCTAATGGTGTTCTTGGTGTTTCTGTAAAGGGAGTTGGAGATGTGTGGGTTAAGCTTGCTCGTTGTTGCATGCCAGTTCCTGGAGATAATATCGTAGGATTTATAACTAGAAATCAAGGCGTATCTGTTCACAGGAATGATTGTCAAAATATGATTGATTTGCAAAAAACTCAACCTGAACGCGTTATTCCTGTTCAATGGACAAGTGATAAAGGCCTGTTTTTGGTTAAAGTTCAGGTTGAAGCTTTGGATCGACAGCATTTGCTTTCAGATGTTACTAAAGTACTTTCTGATCATGGTGTAAACATTCTCTCAGGAAATATTGCTACTGGGGATGATCGAGTTGCAACAAGTCAGTTTACTTTTGAAATGGCAGATCCTCAGCATCTTAATACATTGCTTGCTGCTATTCGTAAGATTGAAGGCGTTTTTGACGTTTATCGTATTACTGGTGCAAAAGATAGTGCTGAGCCTCGGCTTAGAAAGATGGAACGCGGCTGAGTGATTAGCTGAGTAATTAGCTGAGTGATTAGCTCTAGTGATTATTAAGTTATTAAGCGATTAGCTTCAGTAATCTTATATAATTATGTGCTTTACATATTCATGTTGAATACGTAAAGCACATTTTTTAATGCTCGCGATGATTTATTTTATTTGATATTACATCGCCAATACTTTGTGCTATTTGAACTAAAACAATGCATAAGATTACAGCTACACCCATAACATCATATTGGTATCTTTGATATCCGTATCGTATAGCAATGTCGCCAAGTCCACCTGCTCCAACTGTTCCTGCCATTGCAGAAAAACCGAAAAGTGTTATAAATGTGAGAGATACTCCACGAATTAAGGATGGAAGGCTTTCAAAGAGTAATACTTTGAAGATTATTTGTATATTGCTTGTTCCAAAACTTTGTGCTGCTTCAATAAGACTTCCATCAACTTCTGCTAAAGATTGTTCAACTATTCTAGCTACGAATGGTGCTGCTGTAACAACAAGTGGAACAATAGCTCCTGGAACACCTAGCGAAGTTCCTACGATAAGTCTAGTAATTGGTATCAATGCAACTAGAAGAATGATAAACGGTACAGATCTGACTATATTAACTATTCCGCCTATAATAGCGTGAATAGTCGCGTTTTCTTTTATTCCTTTCTTTGAAGATACTATTAGTAAAACGCCTGCTGGCAATCCTATTGCATATGCTAAAAGTGTTGCAATAGAAGTCATTACTATTGTGTCTAGAGTTCCTTCAAGCAGTAAGTCACCATATTCTTCAAAGAAATTTGTTACAGCATTAAGCATTTTTGCTCCCAGTTTAATTTTGCAGATTCGCCTTTATTGATTCTGTTCGCTTGTGTCTTTATTGCGATGATTTTCAACAAGAGAATCAGCAATAAGAGTAGTTAGAATTTCGCTATGAGGATTTTTAAATAATGTTGATGTGTCACCGATTTCAACTATTTTCCCACCGTCTATCATTGCTACTCGATCGCAAATATTTCGAGCTACAGATAGTGAATGAGTTATTATAACCAAAGTTACGTTTAGTTCTCTGTTGATTTTACGAAGCAAGTCTAAAATTTGCGCAGTAGTAGTTGAATCAAGAGCACTTGTTGCTTCATCACACAACATAATAGAAGGGTTATTTGCAAGTGCGCGTGCAATAGCTACACGTTGTTGTTGTCCGCCAGAAAGTTGGCTAGGGTAGCTGTTTTCAAAACCTTTTAATCCTACTAACTCTAATAAATATTGTGCTCTTTCTTCTCGTTTCTTTTTAGGAGTATGGTTTAGCTCTAACGGGAATGTAACATTTCGTAATGCTGTGCGCTGCCCAAATAAGCTAAAGTTTTGAAAAATCATGCCTATATTTGAGCGGATTTTAGAAAGCTCTAGATTTTTAGCGTTTGTTATATCTTTTCCATCGATGATTATTTTTCCGCTTGTAGGTCTTTCTAATAGATTTATGCATCGGACAAGTGAGGACTTACCTGCTCCGGAAGATCCAAGAATTCCAAATACTTCACCTGATTCAACAGTTACGTTTATACCATGTAATACTTCGCGTGACTCTTTGCCGTTTGAATAGCTTTTATGAAGATTTTCAATTTGAATCATATGTTCTCACTTGTTCCGATCTATAGTTTTTTGCGATTTTAGCAATATTGTAAAATTTCTACTCGTATAAAGTAAGAAGTACCTTATACGAGTTTGAAAAGTTTAGAAAACAGGTAATACTGCTCCATTGTAATTTTTGTTAATGAAATTACGCACTTCGTCAGTCTTTAGAGCTTTAATCAAAGCTTTGATCTTGTCTGTGTTTTCTGAACCTTTTTTGACAACAATAATATTTTCATAAGTTTTTGCTGCAATTCCGCCAACTTTTTCTGAAATTAGTGGATCTTTTATAGGATCAAATCCAGCTTGAATAGCATAATTTCCATTTAATGTAGCGAAATCGACATCTTTAACAGCAGTTGGAACCATTGCTGCTTCAAGCTCTTTGAACTTCAAATTATGAGGGTTAGAAACAATATCTTTAGTAGTGGAATTCACATCCTTTGGATTCTTTAATTTCAACAAACCTGCATCTTGAAGAAGTAGCAATGCGCGTGCCTCATTAGTTGCGTCATTAGGAACGGCAATAGTAGAGCCATCTTTCACATTTTTAAGAGATTTTAATTTTCCTGGATATAATCCGAAAGGCTCAAAATGTATTCCTGCAACAGAAACAAGGTGTGTTCCTTTTTCTTTATTGAAATTATCTAAATAAGGTAAATGCTGATAATAATTTGCATCAACTTCGCCTTCTTCAGTTGCAGTGTTTGGCTGTACGTAATCTGTAAATTCTTTTACAACAAGTTTGTATCCTTGTTTTTTAAGAATTGGTTTTACTACTTTGTTTAATATTTCTGAATGAGGTGTAGGAGAAGCTGCGACAGTAATTGTATGGCTATCTTTATCGGAAGCTTTTTGAGAACCACATCCTCCGAGAGTTAATCCTACGAGTGCGCTTAAAGCAATTGCTGCTGAAATAATTTTCTTATTATTCATATTTTTCTCCTAACATTATAGATTTTATTTTTCTTTTTCTTTTTCTCTTTTTTCAGTTTTCTGTTTTATTTTTCTTTTTCAGTTTTTTCTTTTCTCTTCTTCAGTTTTTAGTTTTCAGTTTTCTGTTTCTCTTTTTTTTCTTCTTTTTTCAGTTTTTCTTCTATCTCTTTTTATTTCTCAATATGTTCCCCTTCGCGAGTACAAAATCCAAATATATGGGAGAAATCTGCTTAATGCTACTGTTTTATTATTTGTATTACTTATGACTGGTTAGAAAACGTTGAAAATAAAAGGAAGTGAAAAAATATCTCCTTTTTAAAGTATTTGCATTTTTTCGATTACACTTATAGTCATGAGTGTAATTCGTTTAGCATTAGCGCAAATTGATACTTGCGTTGGAAATATAGAAGTAAATAGCGAAAAGATTTTGCAATATTGCAAAAAAGCTAAAGAAAATAATGCGCAAATGGTCGTATTCCCTGAAATGACTTTAACAGGATATCCTATTGAAGATCTTGCATTGCGAGCGACTTTCCGCAAAGCAGCTAATAATGCTATATTTACTCTTGCAAAACGGTTATGTAGTGAAGAATTATCTGATTTATATGTAGTTGTTGGAACAGTAGGATTAGATGAATCCTCTGGAAAACCTCGTAATAGACTTGTTGTATTGCATAACGGCAATATTATTCTTCATTACGATAAGCATTTTTTGCCTAATTACGGAGTATTTGATGAGTTCCGTATCTTCTCTTCAGGAAATGAATGTTCAATTCTAGAAATTGACGATTTTCGCATCGGATTCGCTATTTGTGAAGATATTTGGCAAGACGGAGGTCCTGTTGCGCAATTAGCTAATAAAGGTATTAACGTACTCGTCACTATGAATGGCTCTCCTTATGAAGAAGGTAAAACGCATGTGCGCGTAAAACTTGCAAAGCAAAGAGCATCTGAAGTCAATGCACCAGTAGTGTATGTAAATCAAGTTGGTGGTCAAGATGATTTAGTTTTTGACGGCGGAAGCTTTGTAGTTGATCGCGATGGAAGTTTGCTTGAACGCTCTAAAATGTTTAAAGAAGATATTTCTTATGTTGATATAGATTCTTCTGTTTGCAAACAAAAAGTTTCTACTATTGCGAAAAAATTGGAACAAGACGAAGAAGTTTATTGTGCGTGCGTTTTAGGTCTTCGTGATTACATGCGTAAGAATGGTTTCAAAGGAGTGTGTTTAGGGCTCTCTGGTGGTATTGATTCAGCTTTAGTTGCGACTATGGCTGCAGATGCTTGCGGTGGGCAAAATGTTTGGGGAATCTCAATGCCAAGCATGTACTCTTCAGATGGTTCTAAAGATGATGCTTATGATTTAGCAAAACGTATATGTGCTAATTATGATATTCAACCTATTGAACCGCTTTTCAAAGTTTTTCAGACTCAACTTGATTTACAAGGTATTGCTGCAGAGAATTTGCAAGCTAGAGTTCGTGGCGTAATCGTTATGGCGTATTCAAATTCTAAAGGATTGCTTGCGCTCGCAACTGGTAATAAGTCAGAACTTGCATGCGGATATTCAACTATTTACGGAGATGCTGTAGGTGGGTATGCTCCTCTTAAAGATTTATTCAAAACTCGTGTTTGGGCTTTATCTCGTTGGCGTAATCGCGCTGCAGCAAATGGTGTTGGAATTGGCATGTTGCCGATTGTTGGTTTTGAAGATTTAGAAAATCAAAAAATTCCAGATGATGGATTGTTGATTCCAATAAACTCAATTATTAAGCCTCCTAGTGCAGAATTAAGGCCTGGTCAGAAGGATTCTGATTCTTTGCCAGAATATGATCTGCTTGATCGAGTGTTACAAGCGCATATAGAACTTGCTCACGGTCGTGCTGATTTGCTTTTAGATGGTTTTGATGAGCAAACTGTCGATACTGTTATGCGTTTAGTTGATCGTGCTGAATGGAAAAGGCGTCAATATCCTCTAGGTCCTAAAGTTAGTTCAATTGCTTTTGGAAGAGATAGAAGAATGCCTATAACAACAGCATTCCGTGAATAAAAGCTCAAGTACTTATGTTTATTGTTGTCAATCAGCGTTTCTATATATAAATGTGATGTAACTCACTTGAAATTTTAAAAAATTCGACTTGTTTATTGACTATTTGCTTTAACATATTACTTAGAGCAACGTGAAGGAGCGCTGCAATTATAAAAGGAGTTCAGATATGACACCAACGGATACCTCCGTTCTCACTGACGAGGAGCTTCGCACAAAGGCATGGGATGGCTTCGTCGAAGGCAATTGGAAGAACGATATTGACGTTCGAGACTTTATATTGAAGAATTACACGCCGTATGAAGGCGATGAGAGCTTCTTGGCAAACGCCACTGAAAAAACTAAGCATATGTGGAAGTACCTTGACGACAATTATTTAGCAGTTGAACGTGAGCGCCGTGTTTATGACGTTGAAACACATATTCCAGCTGGTATTGATGCGATGCCTGCAGGCTATATTGAAAGCCCAGAAGTAGATAATGTAATAGTAGGTTTGCAAACAGATGAGCCATGCAAGCGTGCAATGATGCCAAATGGCGGATGGCGCATGGTTGAGCAAGCTATTAAAGAAGCTGGAAAAGAAGTAGATCCAGAAATTAAGAAAATCTTTACTGTTTATCGTAAAACTCATAATGATGGCGTGTTTGGTGTTTATACAAAGAATATTAAGATTGCTCGCCACAACAAGATTCTAACCGGTTTGCCAGATGCTTACGGACGTGGTCGTATTATTGGTGATTATCGCCGTGTAGCTCTTTATGGCGTTAATATGCTTATTGAGTTTAAGAAGCGCGATAAGGATTCGATTCCATATCGTAATGATTTTACTGAAACTGAAATTGAGCATTGGATTCGTTTCCGTGAAGAGCATGATGAGCAGATTAAAGCTTTGAAGCAGCTTATTAACTTAGGCAAAGAGTACGGTTTGGATTTGACTCGTCCAGCTCAAACTGCTAAGGAAGCAGTGCAATGGACTTATATGGGCTATCTTGCGTCTGTTAAGAGCCAGGATGGCGCTGCAATGAGCTTTGGACGTGTATCTGCATTCTTTGATTGCTACTTTGAGCGTGATTTTAAAGCTGGTTTAATTGACGAAACTGATGCTCAGGAAATTATTGATGCTCTTGTTATGAAACTTCGTATTGTGCGTTTCTTGCGCACTAAGGATTACGATGCAATCTTCTCTGGAGATCCATATTGGGCAACTTGGTCTGATGCAGGTTTTAGTGACGATGGACGCACTTTCGTTACTAAGACATCATTCCGTTTGCTTAACACTTTAACTCTTGAGCATTTGGGACCAGGTCCTGAACCAAATATAACAATCTTCTGGGATCCAAAACTTCCTGAAGCTTATAAGCGTTTCTGCTCACGTATTTCTATTGATACTTCTGCTATTCAATATGAGTCAGATAAAGATATTCGTGAGCATTGGGGTGATGATGCAGCTATTGCTTGCTGTGTTTCGCCAATGCGTGTCGGTAAGCAAATGCAGTTCTTTGCAGCTCGCGTGAACTCTGCTAAGGCTTTGCTTTACGCTATTAACGGTGGCCGTGATGAGATGACTGGCATGCAAGTTATCGATAAAGGTGTTATTGAGCCAATTCTCCCAGAAGCTGATGGCACTCTTGATTATGAGAAAGTTAAAGCTAATTATGAGAAAGCTTTGGAATGGCTTTCTGAAACATATATTGAAGCTCTTAACATAATTCATTACATGCACGATAAGTACGCTTATGAGTCAATTGAAATGGCTTTGCATGATAGGGAAGTCTATCGTACGCTTGGTTGCGGTATGTCTGGCTTGTCTATTGCTGCGGATTCTTTGTCTGCTTTGAAGTATGCAAAAGTTTATCCAATTTATAATAAGGATGCTAAGCAAACAGAGGGTCACGAATACGAGTACATTGAAGGTGGCGACGATGATTTAGTCGTAGGCTACAAGACTGTTGGTGAATTCCCAATTTACGGTAACGATGATGATCGTGCTGATGATTTAGCAAAGTGGGTTGTAAGTACTGTTATGGGTCAGGTAAAGCGCTTGCCTGTTTACCGTAATGCTGTTCCAACTCAGTCAATCTTGACTATTACTTCTAACGTTGAATACGGTAAGAATACTGGTTCGTTCCCATCTGGGCACAAGAAGGGTACTCCGTATGCTCCGGGCGCAAATCCAGAAAACGGTATGGATGCTCACGGAATGCTTCCATCAATGTTCTCAGTTGGTAAGATTGACTACGATGATGCTCTAGATGGTATTTCGCTTACGAACACAATTACTCCTGATGGTTTGGGTCGTGACGAAGATGAGCGTATCACTAACTTAGTGGGCATTTTGGATGCAGGAAACGGACATGGCTTGTATCATGCAAACATCAATGTTTTGCGTAAGGAACAGCTTGAAGATGCTGTTGAACATCCAGAAAAGTATCCACATTTGACTGTTCGAGTTTCTGGATATGCAGTGAACTTTGTAAAGCTCACTAAAGAGCAGCAGCTTGATGTTATTTCTCGTACGTTCCACCAAGGATCTGTTACAGAGTAATAGCTAGAGATTGTTTATAAACCGCCGGAGTGAGTATTATTGCTTCGGCGGTTTATACCATATTTTGCGGAATATAGGAGGGCAGCTTAATGGCTGATAATACAGCGTTTCGAACTACAACGCAGCATATGCTTAAAGAGTCGAAAGAGTATGCCCGACAGACTTTAATGGGTGGGCTTTCCGGTTTTGAATCTCCAATTGGATTAGACAGAAAAGATCGTTTAGCAGCTCTCAAAACTGGCGATATTGGGTTCGTGCATTCGTGGGATATTAACACTTCTGTTGACGGACCTGGAACTCGTATGACAGTGTTTATGAGCGGCTGCCCGCTTCGCTGCCAATATTGCCAAAATCCTGATACTTGGAAAATGCGTGATGGCAAGCCAGTCTACTTGGATGCGATGATCAAAAAAGTAGACCGTTATCAAAGTCTTTTTAAAGCAACAGGAGGCGGAATTACTTTTTCTGGTGGAGAGTCCATGATGCAGCCTGCTTTCGTATCTCGAGTATTTCGCGCTGCTAAAGAAATGGGCGTGCACACTTGCTTGGATACTTCCGGATTTTTGAATCGCAATTATACGGACGAAATGATTGAAGACATTGATCTTTGCTTGCTTGACGTTAAATCTGGCACTGAAGAAACGTATAAGAAAGTTACTGGTGGCTTGCTTCAGCCAACTATTGACTTTGGTCAGCGATTGGCGAAGGCTGGTAAGAAGATTTGGGTGCGTTTTGTGCTCGTTCCAGGTTTGACTGACAGCGAAGAAAATGTTGAAAAAGTTGCTGAGATTTGCGATTCGTTTGGGGATGCTGTTGAGCATATTGACGTGCTTGGCTTCCATCAACTAGGCCGTCCAAAGTGGCATGAGCTCAGAATCCCGTATCCTCTTGAGAATCAAAAAGGACCTTCTAGAGCTCTTAAAGAGCGAGTTGTAAACCAGTTCAAAGATCATGGTTTTGTAGTGTACTAGATTGAACCTCGATGCGTTTTAGGCAATTTTTGCGTATTTAATTGTTTTTTTTTTGAAGGATTTTTGTATAATTATACAAATACTTTTTTAGAGATAAGGATACGCAATGAAGCGCAGAATAGGTTGTTGGATTGCATTAGCTTTTGCATTTGCACTAGCTATTTTTGTGCGGTATAGCGATAGATATGGTTTTACTAGCGCGATTGTTATTTTCGCTATTTTGCCGCTAATTTTATTTCCGATAAACATTGTTGCATCTTTCGATAAGAAACTTCTTATTGAAGTGCCGATAATATCAATTTTAATAACTTTTGTTTTAGAAGTTTTTACTTTCAAATCTGGAAATGATTTTGCTGGATATTTTGGATACCTTCTTCCAACGCTTATATTATCAGCAGTTGCATTTACTCTTACTAGATTCCTTAAAACTAAGCTTGTTAAACGCATAAATGACGAAATAGCAAACAATAAAACAGATTGATTATTTATTTGATTTTTTATTTTTGAATAGTCGTAGTTGTGTGCGAAAGTTGAAGCCGTGTTAAAAGATGCGTAATCTATAACACGGCTTAAATATTTTTTACAGATATTTTGCAAAAATTGCAAAGTAAGATGTAAAAAGCGTAAGAATTTGGCTAAAGCATGCAAATCGGGAGGCGTACTTGTTCGAGGAACCAAAGCTCTTAAAAGAGCCTAGAGAAGGAGTTCCAGAAGTCATTGATACGCTTGAAGCATATAAAAAATATTGCAGTTTGTTGACTGAAGGCTCTGGACCTTTGGCTGCAGATGCTGAGCGAGCTTCAGGTTTTCGATATAGTCATGAAGATTGGTTGATTCAATTCAAGCGCAAAGGTGCAGGAATTGGGTTATTAGATCCAATAGAACTTACAAAACTTGGAGCCGATTGGAACGAATTTAACAAGGCAGTAGGGGATGCGCCTTGGATTATTCACGATTCTATGCAAGATTTGCCAGGATTTTTCGACATTGGTTTACGCCCACGTGCTTTATTTGATACAGAAATCGCAGCTAAATTACTTGGAAGAAAGCGTTTCGGATTAAGTTCTGTAACTGAATATTATTTGGGATTGACTCTTGCAAAAGAACATTCTGCAGCGGACTGGTCATATAGACCTCTTCCTAGAGATTGGCGAAATTACGCGGCTTTAGACGTTGAATTGCTAATCGAATTAGAAGAAGTGATGCGTGCTGAACTAAAGAAACAAGGTAAGCTTTCTTGGGCTGAAGAAGAATTTGCACACTTGTTGATAGCTGGAGCAAAAAAGAAAGCTAAGCATCCTCGTCCTTGGCTTCGAATATCTCATATTAGTGTTCTTATGCACGATAAAATCGGCTTAATGATAGCTAAAGAGCTGTGGCAAAAGAGAGATGAGCTTGCTAGACAATACGATATTGCTCCAACTCTATTGCTATCTGATGCTGCAATTATTGAAGCAAGTAAGCGCAAGCCAAATAATTCAAGGTCTTTCCGCTCAATACGTATTCTTAATGAGAGAGTTCGAATTCATACTGGTTGTGAGCAAGATAAGATGTTTGAGCGATATGCTCCAATTCAGCGTAAAATTAAGCCCAATGTCTGGAAACTTGTTATTGAAAAAGCTATTTCTAAAGCTAAAAGTGGCATAGATGCAATGTCTATTGACGATGATTCAAGTGATTGTAACAACTCTAATAACTCTAATAACTTTTATAGATGTTTAGTAAATTCTTCTAGCAATCATGCTGATTATGCTAATCATGCTGATACTAGATTTTACAGTGATAGCGAAAATTATAAAGATTCTGAATCTTCTAGAGATCATATTAAAAATAATGAGAATATTGCGGATGATGAGCATGTTGAGCATAAAAATATAAGTGATTTTGAGAATTCTTTTGAGCAAGATTGTCAATGCGCTCCCAAATCAATGAAATACTGGCGTGAGCATCATCCTAATCGTTTTGCAATATTGCAAAAAGTGAAAGCTGTTGTTATGAGAATCGCTGAAGATACTCATACGCCTATGGATGTTTTAATTAAACCGCAAATAATTCGAAATCTTTGCTGGAATGATGATATAAAAAATATTGATGTACGTTTATTCCTTATTGAGCAGGGAGCTAGAGTTTGGCAAGTGGATTTAATTTCTGAGTCCGTGACTCGCGTTATCATATAACGGTTGTGCCATACGGCAGAGATAAGAAAACGTAATTTCAGGAGCGCAAGCGTGAAAATCAGCGTCAGGAATCTTGAGCCAACTAAAGTTAAGCTCACCATTACCG
>NZ_CAMYOS010000010.1:0-56511 GCF_947280595.1 uncultured Gardnerella sp.
GAAAAACACCAACCCAACCCACAAACAAGCAAAAACAAGAAACAAGACCAAGAAACAGACAAATAAACAGTAAAAAAAAAACTAATAAACAAATAAAACAAAATAAAGAAATAAAGAAAACTCAAGAAACAAAAACAAACAGACAAAAACTTAAACAACAAAAAGAAATAAATAAACAGACAGACAAATAAATAAATAAATAAATAAAAACTATCTAATCAACTCTAAGCCCAAAGAACTCTGCTAAAGCATAAACATCTGGCTCGCCATATTTTTCTACTAAACTCATCCAACGCAATGAGTTATCATTACCAAAACGAGCTGCCTTACGTCGATACGATTCAACTGTCAAAAATCGCGGCGGAACTGACTTACTATTGTATTTATCTGCAACCATAACAATTTCTTGCTCAACTGTGCGAGGCATATAGTCGTCAACAGGCAAAGGTAAATTCTGTGATTTAACTTGTTCTCTAGAAAGCCCAACGCCAGTATGATTGCGCGCAAATTGTGCAATATCTTCACTAACTGAATTCTTTAGCAAATAATTGTATCCCAATAATCCATGAGTAATATAACGCGGACCGTCAAATCTTAAAGTTCCAGAAGTTCCATCTTCCTTCAATAATTTATAAGTTCCAATATCATGCAATAAAGCACCAATACAGACTGCATATTCATCAACGTAGCAACTAGGCGCATATCCGCCAACAAAATTCGGCAAAGTCTTATTACCAATAAGCGAAATCATCCCACTTCTTGCCATAAGCGCGCGATCAGCATAGGATTTCGGCATAAAGGATAAGTACTCAAGATTAGAATCACAATAACTCAAATTGCTATCGCGGTGCTTATCATTACACAATTTCTCGCATAACAACTTATTCTGATTCATCGCAATTTGCCAAGCAATAGTAGCAATAACAACACAATGACCATGAATTAAATCGTATGCAGATTTAGACGGAGCAATCTCACAGTGCAATCGCTCAACTTCAGAAAAATCAGGAATATCCGACAATATCACTCCAGAACCATCAACATTCCCAGAAATTTCAGAATTAAAAAGCATATTTATTGCCTAGCTTTAGAAACATTATTAGACGACTTGTCGTTAGATGACTTGTCATTAGACGACTTGTCATTAGACGACTTGTCATTAGACGACTTGTCATTAGATGACTTACCATCTTGATGCGAATCAAGAATATCAACAGAATCAATAGTTCCATTAACAGCAGCAATATCTCGAGCATTCATAATAGCTGTTTGCTCAGCGTCACTTGGACGATTGCTTTGCAAATCAGAAACTATTTCAGCTGCAGAAGCACCTTGCAAAGACTGCACTGCTCTAGAAGAATCGTCTTCACGATTCAAACGCGGAGGCCTACGAGTAGAAACAAACAAAGGCTGAACTTCTACAATAGGATTGTAAGGCGCTAAACCAAACCACTTAACAGGAGTTCCAGCAATATGCCTAATCGCATACTTCATCTTCAAAGACAAAGCTCCACGAACTGAAACATTAGATTCAGGCATTAAAGCTTTATGCAAAAGTACATAACGAATTGGTCCAATATCTGGATCAGCATCAACCTTAGGATACACAGATTTCTGCCGAGGTAACTCTCCAGTGTGAGAAAGATCGTGCATAATTTGATGCAAATAAGCAGGAATTGAAGGCGAAACTTTAAAACCAAGCTTTATTTTTACTCGGAACAAATAATCAGTTCCAAAATTCTCAACACAATACTCGCGTGTGAACGGAGCATCATCAGTTTCAACAGACACAGCCCACCAAGCTCTAGCACGCTTAGGATGATCAGCAAAAATCGAGAAGAAAATACCAGTGTCTAACCGCTTCATCTCTCGATCAGAAGTTAAATATACGATATTATCGGCAAAATAAGGGATACGGAAATCGCTATGCAACTTATCTAAAACAGGTAAGAAATCTTTAGGCTTCATATGCAAGCGCTGTGAACGTTCAATCTTAGTGCCATCTTTCCAAGTGAGCATAATAATCAAAATCGATGCTCCAAGAAGCATAGTAAACCAGCCACCATGCATGAACTTAGCCAAAGACGCCACGAAGAACATAAGCTCAATAACTAAGAATCCGATTGCAAACACAAGTGCTCCAACGCGTTTCTTCTGATACCACATATGCGCAGTAAGAAGAATTGTTGTTGCAATCATTGTCATAGTCAAAGCCAGACCATAAGCACCAGAAATATGCTCTGAATCGCGGAATACTGCTAACACAGTCAAAGTTGAAATACACAAAACAACATTCACAACTGGAATATAAAGCTGGCCTCGAGTACGAGCAGGATATTGAACTTGCAAATGAGGCATCCAATTCAAACTTGTTGCTTCAGAAACCATAGTAAAAGCACCAGTAATCAAAGCTTGAGATGCAATGATGCCAGCTGTAACAGAAAGAACAACAGCAACATATCGCAAATTTGGACCAAGCATTTGGAAGAACGGATTCAAACCTTCAGTAGACCATAACGACTTATCGCTTTGATGCTTCAACATCCACGAACCTTGACCGAAGTAATTAAGTATAAGCGCTACTTTAATAAACGGCCAAGTAACATAAACATTTCCTCTACCAACATGACCCATATCTGAATACAAAGCTTCAGCACCAGTAGTCGAAAGGAAGATAGTACCCATAACAGCCAAGCCAGCAATATTATGAGAGCTAAATAAGAACTTAATACCATAAACAGGATTAAGAGCTTCAAAAATAGCAAAATCAGTTCCGATATTCATTATTCCAACAAGCGCAAGGAAGGCAAACCAAATCATAACTACGATTCCAAATACTTTGCCAATCCTCTCTGTACCACGTTGCTGAACAGAGAATAAAATCACGATTATAACAATCGTAATCATCAAAGCTAAATTGCTATTTTCTAAGAAAATCGGCTTAAACGCATCAATAGTGCGAAGACCTTCAACTGCAGAAGATATTGAAACTGCAGGAGTTAAAACAGAATCAGCTAAAAATGCTGCTCCACCAATCATTGCAGGAATAGCAAGCCAAGCTCCGCGCTTACGCATCAATGAATACAAAGCAAAGATGCCGCCCTCACCCTTGTTATCTGTGCGCATTGCAACAAAGACATATTTGACTGTAGTAATCAAAGATATTGACCAAAACACCAAAGAAAGCATTCCAAAAATAGCTTCACGATTGATATTTTGCAATCCGCCTTGACCAGCTAAAAATGTTTGAGCAGTATACAAAGGCGAAGTACCGATATCTCCATAAACCACTCCAAGAGCAACAATAGCCATTGAAAGAGTGAATTTATCTGAACTTGTCTGAATCTTAGCCCACAAACGTCCAAGCGGACCACGAACAGCGGAATCAGCAAGCTTTTCTGCTTCTTTAACTTCTTGAGCTTGCTGTTGAGCTATTACTTCGCGCTCTTCGCGAGTAGTCGTTTTTTGCGAAACTTTCGGCGCTTTAGTAAATGATGCAGCGCGCAAAATCGCAGATTTTGAGCTTTTTGTAGAATCTTTCGCACCGTTGCGAGGATCCTTTGCACCTTCTTTCGTTGGCACACTAATGCGTGACTTCGTCATGCCAGATTCCTCCATAGCTAAGACGTATTTCCACATATGCGGAAGATAATAACAGCCTTATTCAATCTACAGTTTTATTTAACTCGTACTTGGATATTGTATACAATAATAGATATATAGTGCAAAAAATATTCAAAAATCGTTGAAAAATAAGGATTCTTGAAAGTTGTTTTACACTTAAAATCCGTAAATTTTCTCTGTATTTTCTCGTGTTACTTTAGCAGCTTTTGAAAGACTAATATCGAGTACTTGAGAAAGCGTTTCCAAAGTATATGGAACCATATAAGGAGCATTAGGTCGTCCACGGTAAGGCATCGGAGTCAGATACGGCGCATCTGTTTCAACAGTAATATGATTTAGACCAATAATACGAGCAGATTCACGCAAATCTTCATTACCTTTATACCCAATAGTTCCAGAAAAACTAGCAAACCAGCCATTTTCACGAAGAATAGCCGCAATGCAAGCATCACCTGAATAACTATGAAATACAGTCATTTCTGGAGCGCCATCTTTTAATAAAATTTCTATAACATCACTATGAGCTTCACGATCGTGAATTTGCAATGGCATATTAAGCTCTTTAGCAAGTGATATGTGATCTCGAAAAGCCTCACGTTGAGCAAACCTAGATGGTTCGCCTGTACGAAAATAATCTAAGCCTGTTTCACCAATAGCAACTATTTCTTCCGGATTTGAGATTATAAGCGAGCGCAAATGCTGCATTGCTTCATCGAAAGGTATGTCATGATATGGCTTATAAACTACAGGCAATCCGTCTGGACCAGTTGTACCTCTATGACCATGCAACACTGCTTCATTTGGATGTATTGCAATTGCAGCACGAACACAATCCGAGTGTGATTTAGCAAATGAGATAGTTGGCTCCCAATCTGGGTACTCGCAGCCAACTTCTAACATATGCGAAACTCCTGATGCTTTTGCTTTAACAACTAAATCATCTGCAGTTGGCTGATATATTAAATCACGACCTTTTTGGGCTAATTGCAGATTTAATTCGTGCACAAAATTTACTACACTTAACATATGAGTGTGATCGTCTGCTATTGACACTCCGCTTTTAATTAGATTTAACCATGAATCAGATTGCGATACTGAAGATTGCGAAACTGCAGATTGCGATAATTCCAAATCTTTATTTGAGAGTTCGTCTTCATTAAGCGATGCCAATGCAGGCGCCCAATTATGTTCACGATGATGTTTACTCATATTTTCAAGTGTACTCGCGCAATAAAAATTCTATTTTGTAACGAAAAACGCCGCAAAATTTAAGATAAATATAGACTAGCTAAATCACAAACAAAATCTCAAACAACCTCACGCAATCACAAACAAAATCTCAAACAACCTCACGCAATCACAAACAAAATCTCAAACAACCTCAAACAATTGCTTTACGAATCGCATCATATTGTGATTTAACAAGACGATAATAAGATCCCTTTTCTGCCATAAGCTCTTCATGAGAACCTCGCTCAACAATTTCCCCATGATCTACTACACAAATCAAATCAGAATTTTCAATAGTAGATAGCCTATGAGCAATTACAAAAGAAGTACGATTTTTAAGTAGCTGAGCTAATCCTGCTTGCAAAGCTTCTTCTGTACGAGTATCAATATTACTTGTTGCTTCATCGAGAATTAAAATGCGCGGATCTGCCAAAAGTACGCGCGCAAATGAAATGAGCTGTCTTTGACCTGCAGAAAGAGTAGCTCCACGCTCCTCAATTTCAGTATCATAACCATCTGGTAAATCTTCAATAAACTCATGTGCATGAACTGCGCGCGCTGCAGCCTCAATTTCTTCATCACTTGCGTCAAGCTTTCCATAACGAATGTTTTCACGAACTGTTCCACTAAAAATAAAACTGTCTTGAAGCATAACACCCATCTGCTTACGTAAAGACGCTAAAGTTACTGAACGCACGTCATATCCGTCAATAGTGATTGAGCCTTCGCAAACATCGTAGAATCTTGAAAGAAGACTTACAATCGTAGTTTTTCCAGCACCAGTAGGACCTACCAAAGCAACAGTAGTTCCTGGTTTAACATGCAAATCAACAAGATTCAAAATCAGTCTTCCGTCATCCTCATAACGGAATACAACATCATTTATATCTACTTTACCTTCAATTTTAGGCAAGTCGATAGCGTCAGGACTATCTACAATCTTTGGCTTAATTCTCAAAGTTTCAAAAATTCGCTCCAAATATACAGAACATGTTACAAGTTGAGTATAAAAATTACCAATATTCACTACAGGTTCCCAGAAAGTAGTTGAATACCAAATAAAAGCTATAAGCGTACCAGTGCTCACATTCATTGAGAACACATTCGTTACACCAACATAGTAGAGCAAAGATATTGCAGAAGTTTCAATGATTAACGCTCCAGGCCAAAGCAATAATTGAAATCTAACATTCTTCATCCATGCTTTTCTTACTTCAGACTGCTGACCTTGGAAAATACCATACGCTTCAGCTTCTCGAGCAAAAGTTTGAGTTGTTTTTACACCTGCAATTGACTCATGCAAATACGCGTTAAGATTACTTTGCTTATTTGATAATTTTTTAGACGCTTTTTGCTGCAAAATTTGCAAAGTACGAGTCCAAATTATAAATATTGGAAACAGAACCAAGCTCCACAACGCCATTCGCCAATCTATTACAAACATTGTAATCAACGTAATAATAAGCACGAAAACATCGGAAAACACGTTAATAAGTCCCGAAGAAAGAGTGTCCGACAACGTGTTTATATAATTTACAATGCGAATCAAAATTTTTCCGTGAGGACGAGAATCAAAATAATCAAAAGATAATGATTGCACATGCGTAAAAATATCTCTTCGCATATCTTTAATTATCAACTGACCTATTTTTGTAATAGCTAAAGTTCTGTATGCCAAACCTAACTCGTATAAAATAATAAAAGTTAGAAAAACTGCAATGATTACATATAGATACGTTAAACTTTTTTGTGGCAAAACCACATCTATCAATATTTTTGTAATCATAGGCATAGCTGTCATAATTATGCTGCCGCTAATAACTACCATAATTACTAATAGAAGCTTTATAGAATATGGCTTCACGTATTTTCTAATACGCATAAGCTCATGAATATTTATACGTTCTTCTTGACTTTCATCTTCGCGATATGTGTTTCTTTGAGCCATATTCTATTCCGCCTTAGTAGTTTCAAATCCTGCAGACTTACCAGTTTGCAATCCCAACTGCTTTCTGTAAATCTCCCAATATCTTCCGTGCTTAGCAACAAGATCACTGTGCGTTCCGCGCTCCACAATTTCGCCATGATCTAACACAACAATCATGTCTGCATCTTTAACAGATGAAATTCTGTGTGCGATTGTGATTACAGTGCGCGTGCCATCAAGTTTCTTTAACTCCTGCTGAATATGCTCTTCTGTTTCCATGTCTACAGCGGAAGTTGTGTCGTCCATAATCAAAATTGCAGGATTGTTCGCCAATGCCCTAGCCAAGCTTAAACGTTGCTTTTGCCCTCCAGAAAGACCAACTCCGCGCTCTCCTACTACAGTTTCATAGCCTTCTGGCATATCTGCAATAAAATCGTCAGCAGCAGCGATACGAGCCATTCGGCGAATAGTATCATCTAATTCTTTGCAATTTTCTTTGTTTTTAGCCAAACCAAAACTAATATTTCCGGCAATTGTATCTGAAAATAGGAAAGTTTCTTGCGCAACTATACTAACTTCACTACGAACAGTTTCTAGCGGCAACAAGCGCACATCTTTCCCGTCAATTAGAACGCGTCCGCGCGTCGGATCATAAAATCTTGAAATAAGATTTACAAGAGTTGATTTTCCAGATCCAGTTTCGCCAAGAATACCAAGCTTACTTCCAGCAGGAATTCTTAAATCAATGTCTTTCAAAATAGGAGAATCTTCATCGTCTGGGAACGCAAAATCAACATGCTCAAAAGTGATTTCACCTTTAACTTTAACGTCTTTATCCGCTTCTTTTGAAATATCAATATGCGATTCTTGCGTAAGAAGCTTGCGAATATTCACACATCCTGCGTTAAATCGCTGCCAATCGTTAATAAGCCAGCCAGACATTCTAATAGGCATATTAAGCATCCAAAGGAAACTGTTAAAAGTAACAAATACGCCTAAAGTCATGCTCCCGTTCAAAACAAGCAATCCGCCAAAACCAACTGTTATAAGATCAAGCACAAATCCCATGCTGTCAATCCACGGCATATATTTTTGAGTATTCTTTGCAAGCGTAATATTGCGATTAAAGTAGTCTTCGTTGCATTCATCGAATTTTTTAGTTTCGTAAGTCTCACGCACGAAAGCTTTTACGATACGATTCCCTTCAATATTTTCTTCAACCATAGAATTCATACGAGCAAAAGATTCACGAATCGCAAGGAATTTTGGCCTAGCATTTTTACCTAGAGTTCGTGTAAGCCAAAACAGCAATGGAGTAATAGCCATTAACGCTAATGCAAGTTGCCACTGAATTATCGTCATTATAATTAACGCGAATATAAACATTACAACGCAATCTAACGCCATATATGAAACCCAGCTGAGCAAGTGACGAATCGCATCCGTATCAGACGTCATTCTGCTCATAATATCGCCGGTACGCGTGTGATTGAAGTATGTAAAATCAAGCGAATGAAGTTTCTCATATTCGTCACTCACAAGGCGATACACTGCATTTTGACCAAATTTCTCCATCAAAAGCTGATAAATATACCTTGAGAATACACGAATAATCATCATCGCTATCATCAATGTGCATACGCCAATAAGCAGATTATGCTTCTTTCCAATAATGATTTTGTCTACAATAAAGCCAGAAAGTAACGGCATTGTCATTGCCATTGTGTCGTTAATAATAAACAGAAAAATCGAAATCCAAACTTTCCACATATCTGGTTTGCAATATTGCAATATCCAGCGCACATTGCTCGCATCTTTGCGTTTATTTGGGTTTACATACATGCGCTAGATTCTCCTTTAATTTGATTTTAATTTAATTCGATTTTGCTTTAATTCGATTTTAATTTCAATCTTGCTTTATTTTCTATTTTTATTTAGATCTTTATTTAATTTAGTATTTGTATTTGTATTTGTAATTTTGCTTAGATTTGTAAGTTTTGAAGCAACTGTTTTCAATCTAAAGATTTTTAAACTTTCATAGAAGCGATTTTTAAGCAACTGTTTCACAAAAAGTTTCAAATTCGCAAAAGATTAAAAATTATTTAATTATTAAGTGTTGTAACTAAACAAGGATAAAAGCATGTGGTGCATAGCTCAAAGCCACACACCACATGCTGTAAGTTAAGCAATTAGCTTAAGTAAATTCTTACAAGTTATTGTAATAAATTTACTCACTTCTGCCAGCCCATATCCTCTGGGTAGGTGGTTGCATAACCAGCAGGGCCATTGTTAGCAAAGCCCTTCTTGAACACCTGATAGATAGGAGGAGCGGAAACTGGAAGAGTGCCATACAGTGCAAGAGCTTCAGATTCTGCCTTGTTAGCGTACTCAGTCTGTTCCTTATAATCGTAAGTCTTGCCGACCTTATCGAGCATGGCATCAATATCCTTGTTGCCAACAAGACCCAAGTTAGAATCGCTATCAGACTTGTAAACCTGGCTAGCTGCAGACAAGAAGCTCAATGGAGATGTGGACTGCCATGCCAATGGAAGTACCTGGTAATCGTGAGCAGCAACAACCTTAGAGAACTTAGCAACAGCCTGGTTCACAGTCTTGCACTTGATTCCAGCCTTCTTCATCATAGCTTGGAAAGCGTTAGCAAGAGCTGCCTGAGTAGAGTCATCACCGAAGAAGGTGAAGGAAATCTCGAGTGGCTTACCATCCTTAGCGTAGTAGCCATCAGAGCCCATCTTGTAACCAGCAGCTTCAAGAGTCTTCTTTGCATTAGCAACGTTGTACTTGCCTTCAGCTGGGAGATTATTCTTGTATCCTGCCTGGAACATGGAAAGGAGCTCAGAACCTGGCTGTTCGCTCTTCCAGTTCATGCCCTGGAACTGAATCTTGTTGTAAGTAGCAACATCGAAAGCCTGAACAACAGCCTTACGGACTGCAAGATCATTCAATGGCTTGGACTGAGAATTGAAGTTCAAAACGCGAACCTTAGTGCTATATCCATAACGGAGCTGAGCGCCCTTAACGCTACGAGCAGCCTTAATAGAATCCTTAGAGGAGATAGAATCGGTTACAGCATCGATTTCGCCATTCTGGAAAGCGTTCAAAGCAGCAGTATCTTCCATACGCTTTACAACGATCTTATCGAGCTTAGCCTTCTTGCCCCACCACTTTGGATTGCGTGTGAAGACAACCTGGTTATCAGTTGCAGACTCAATCTGGAATGGACCTGCACCCCACTCATTGTGAGGCTTATTAACCCAACCCTGGTTGAAGGTCTGAACGTCACCAGCCTTTGGATGAACTAATGGAGCGAAAAGCATTTCCCAAGTAGCGCATGGCTTGTTGTACTTAACGATTACTTGCTTAGGGCTGGAGCCTTGCTCAACAGACTCGATGCAATCATAACCTTCGGTGCTAGGAACAGAATAATCCTTGTTCTTTCCGTTCAAAGCTTGCCAAGTCGCCTTAAAAGCAGTGTAGTCGATATCTGTGCCATCGTTCCACTTAGCCTTTGGGTTCAAGTTGTACTGAACGACGAGTGGATTATCGCTAACTTTCTTGACGGAAGTGACGTAGTCAGGGTTGTACTTGATCTTCTCACCCTTGACGGTGTCGTAAGCCACAAGATTTGGCTGGTAGAAGCTCCACAAAGTAGCCATGTAACCAGAATTACCATCGTTAGAAGCGTAATTCCAGTTTGGACCGAGAACAGGAAGAGCAACGGTGTAAGTACCGCCATCCTTGATGTTATCGCGAGTCTGTGGATTGTCGTAACGCTTGTTGACATCTGGCATTGGAAGTTCGCCAGTATAAGAAGTGTCAACACCGGCAGCTGGCTCTTCAGTCAAAGACTTATTGCCACTGTTAGCAGTATCAGCACCACAGGCACCAAGCAACATGGTGAGCGAAAGAGCTGCAGCTGCAAATACAGTCAATTTACCTGCATTCGTATTTTTCATGATTCCTCTCATTCCCCGGATGATGTCCTCTTTTCCGGTATGTGGATAGAGTATATCCAATCATGTGACATTTGGGTTACAATTTTCTCAAATACTTCCGCAGATAACGTTTGCTAAACAAATCTTCATTAAATAAAATGGTAATTCATTCAAATAAAAGTGAAAACTAAAAATTTTTTAGTTAATTTTTATTAAAAAACAAAATATTTTACTTTACGTTAGTTTATCTAATGTTTACAAAAAAATAGACGTGCATAACAGTTTTATAAATAAAAAATGTTGTACTAGCATTAAGCAATTTTAGAAAAAATTATGGGGCGATTCCTAAATTCTAAGGAATACGCCCCAAGTAAAAGTAAGTTCAAAAATCTTTTTAAGACTTTTAGAAATCACTTAATATTATCAAACGAATCATCTTCGGAAAGAATAATACGCTTACGATTCTTCTCAATAGTAGGATCTGGAATAGGAACAGCGCTAATCAAAGCCTTAGTGTAAGGATGCTGAGGATTGTCAAAGACTTCATCAGTTTCTCCAGCTTCCACAATTCGTCCGTGATACATAACTGCAATTCGACTAGAAATATGACGAACCACTGCCATATTATGCGCCACAAACAAATATGCAACACCGAGCTTATCTTGCAAATCTTCAAGCAAATTGATAATTCCAGCCTGAATAGAAACATCCAAAGCAGATACAGGCTCATCAAGAAGTAAAAGCTTAGGATTTACAGCTAAAGCACGCGCAATAGCAATACGCTGACGCTGACCACCAGAGAACTGAGTTGGGAATCGATCAACTTGATCTGGATTCAACTCAACCAATTGCATAAGCTCAGCAATTCGCACGCGAATGTCTTCCTTAGACTTATGCTGCACACGCAAAGGCTCAGCTAAAATATCGTAAACCAACATACGCGGATCAAGCGAGCTCATTGGATCTTGGAAGACGTATTGCATATTCGCACGCAATTTCATGCGATCCAAATTGGTTAAACTTCTATCTAATTTCTTACCAAAAACAGTAATAGAACCAGACTCAGGCTGTTTCAAGCCCATAATCTCCATCAACGTTGTAGATTTACCAGAGCCAGATTCACCAACTAAAGCTACGGTTTCACCTTCACGAACTTCTAAGCTCACGCCATCAACAGCACGAACTTCGCCAATCTTACGGCGTAAGAAACCACCGCCTGTAATCGGGAAAGTCTTAACCAAATTTTTAACTTCCAAGACAATCCTACGATTTTCACGAGGGATGCCTTCAAACATAGGCTTGATTGGTTTTTCAGTTTCAGAATGGATTAACGAACGAACAGTTTCACTTTCTGCTTCAAGTCCAATCATGCTATCAGGATTTCCATTATTTTCTTCAGCCATCAACATATCCATAGTTGGCTTAGAAATAGGAGTTAAACGATGCTGACGCTTCTGATCTACACGTGGAACAGCACCAAGCAAACCAATCGTATACGGTTGCGTTGGATGAGCGAAAATTTCTTCTACACTGTTATGCTCAACCAAATGTCCTGAATACATAACTATAACTTCATCAGCAATACCAGCTATAACACCCAAATCATGAGTGATGAAAATCATTGCTGCGCCAGTTTCACGCTGAGCTTTCTTCAAAACTTCCAAAACTTGAGCTTGGATAGTAACATCCAAAGCAGTTGTTGGTTCGTCTGCAATAATTATGTCTGGATTATTAGCAATTGCCATAGCGATCATTACACGCTGACGCATACCACCAGAGAACTCATGAGGAAAAGCTTTCAACCGTTCGCTAGGCTTGCTGATGCCTACCAAATTAAGTAGTTCAATAGAACGACGACGAATCTGTTCCTCAGTCATCTTTGGATTATGAATTATCAAAGCTTCTTTAAGCTGATCTCCGATAGAGAAAACAGGCGTCAAAGCTGAAAGAGGATCCTGGAAAACCATAGCTATGTTCTTGCCACGAATCTTACTCATATCAGCATCTGACTTAGTTAAAAGCTCTTCACCCATATATTTTACTGAGCCTTTAACACTAGCATTTTTATCTAGCAAACCCATAACAGCCAAAGAAGTAACAGATTTACCAGAGCCAGATTCGCCAACAATACCAATTGTTTTCCCGCGATACAAATCAAAATTCATATCTCGAACTGCGTGAACAGTTCCAGCTTCAGAAGCAAAGCTAACGGATAAGTTTCGAACAGAAAGCAAAGGTTCTCCAGCAGAATCTCCTGCAAAATTGCCAGAATCTACTGGATTCACTTGAGCCATTTGATTTATATTATTCGTTTCGCTCATTTCGCCATTCCCCACATTCATAGTCATGTTTATTACTCCAAACGCTCGTTACTCAGCTTTACCAACTGACTTGGAATATGGATCAATTGCATCGCGCAAGCCGTCACCAATAAGCTGAACAGAGAAAGTGAGCAAAACAAGCACAGCTGATGGAACTAATAAGACCCATGGAGAAGTCTGAACAACACTTTGACCTGCGTTAAGTAAAGTACCAAGAGAAGTATCTGGAGCTTTAATACCAAGGCCTAAGAAGCTCAAAGCAGTTTCACCGTTAATTGCACCAATAACGCCAAGAACTGTGTTAATAATCAACACAGAACCAAGATTTGGAACTAAATGGCGCACAATAATAACAAACGAAGAAACACCAGCAAACTTAGCTGCACGAACATATTCACGCTCACGTAAGCTCAATGTAAGTGTACGAAGAGTACGAGCGTAACCAATCCAACCAAACGCTGTTAAACCAAATGCAAGCCAAAGCCAATCGCTGCCGCCAGTAGATGCGCTGATTATTAACGCGATAAGCAGGAATGAAGGTACGATCAGCAGCATATCAAGAATCCACATTCCGACTTGCTCAAACCAACCTTCAAAGTATGAGATAGCAGTACCAACCAAAGCAGCAATAACAGTGATTGTAATTGAGCTAACAATACCTATAGAAAGAGAACGACCTAAACCACGAACTACCATAGCGTACATGTCTGAACCGCCAGGAGTAGTTCCAAGCCAGTGATCAGCAGAAGGAGGAGTGGCAAGAGCCGTAAAATCTGGCTCATCGTACTTATACTTCGAAATCTTTGAACCAAATATTGCGAAGAGAACCAAGATAATAAGCATAACCAAACCAACAACTGCAGAAGGACGTCTAAAGAAACGACGTGTATAAAGTGTTAATTTGCCAGTACGCTTAAAATTACCCCATGCGCCAGAAGCATTCTTTTTCGAATGATTCTTCTCAGAAGAAGCTACAGGTTGTGAAGATTTATCACTATTCATGCTAATGTCACCTACACTGTCTTGCATTTAGTTCAAACGAATACGCGGATCAAGCCAAGCAGAGAAGATATCTGCCAGCAAAGCACCAGTCAATGTACATACTGCACCAAACGCAGCAATGGCAACAGAACCATTGATATCGTTTTGCAAAATTGTTTGCACAAAATAGCTACCCAAGCCGTTGATAGCAAACACAGTTTCTGTAATAACAGCACCAGTAAATACGCCAGCGATAGAGAATGCAACGTCAACAGCAGTTGGAATCAAAGATGTTCGCAATGCGTGACGGCGTATAGCCAAATTCAATGGCAAACCCTTAGCACGAGCAGTACGAACGTAATCAGCATTCATAGTATCAAGCAAATAAGTACGCTGCGTTAAATGATAACTAACCATACCTGGAATAGTCATCACAATAGTTGGCAATATCAAATGCTGCAAGAAATCAAGAATAAACATAAGTGGATTAGAACCCTGATACGAATGTAATCCAGTAACGTAGAACATACGAATTCCTGAAAGGCGATTGATGTTAATAGCAGCAAGAACAACCATCAATCCCAAAACTGCTGCAGGAACAACAAGCAAGAATGTAGCAGTAGAGTTCAAAACTCGATCTTGCCACTTATATTGTCTAATTGCTGTATATACACCAACGCTTACGCCTAAAACAATTCCAAGCACAGTAGCACCAGTAACAAGCTGAACTGATGCACCAATACGAGAAGCAATTGCTGGGCCTACTGGAGCTTGATCTGGGCTTAATCCCCAATCCCATCTAGTGAGAATGCCGTAAAGCCAATTGCCATAACGTGTAAGCACTGGTGTTTGATCGTTAATATTTGCTAAGTCTAAGGAACGGTTGATTGAAGCAATCGGCGGATGCGGATGCCTAGACATGTAATTCGAACGTGGATCCATAAAAGCGCTCGCCAAAAAATACGTCATAGATACGGCGACAAACAGCATCACCACATAGTTCAGGCATCGCTTAACGATGTATCTTATCATTGTGACTCTTTTCTCCGCCTACCATTATTCCTCCATAGGCAATTACGAACTGCGGAGGTTCGTACGCCGCTTTTACAACTAAAATACCCGAAAAAGGACGCACTTAATCCGCCCTTCTGCAGAACTCGGGACTGTAATTAGTATATTTTCAGCTAACCTATGTACAACACGACATATAAGTAACGCACTATTTAGCGCATAATCTAATATATTTTCTACATAAAATTTTATATAATTTCGTTACTATAAATAGGTCAACAATCGCAATATATCAAAGGTTTTGAGCTATTTTTATTTTCTTTAATAAACAAAATAAAAATAAATTTCTCTTAAGTAAATCTTTTATTGTAATAAATATTGAAAATAATAATAAATAAAATAAATTCTGAATTTAACGATAAAAACAGAAAATTTATCGAAACAAGGGTAATAATTCAAAAATTCCTCAAGTTTGTAAATAATATGTCACAATTACGAAACATAAAGCAATAAGCCTAATGCATTCCAGTAGATACAATAGCATTTATTCTCTAATACACAATCTAATTCAAGGAGAAAAATAAGTCATATGGCAGAAAATATCAAAGCCGTGACACTAGATCATGTGCATGCTTATTCAAAACATTTTAACGACCAACGCGCTAATCGCGTAGCTGCAAACGCTTCTGTTTCTAGCGGCGTTCTTAAAGCAGCAACAAGCTATCAAGGTCAAAGAGCTCTACCAAGAACATTCTCAGTAGAGTTAAAGCAAGGAGCAATAACAGATCAACAGCACTCAGGACGTTGCTGGATGTTTGCATCTCTTAACACTTTGCGCTATGAGCTAATGCACAAGTGGAATTTAGAAGACTTCGAGTTCTCAGAAACATATCTTTTCTTCTGGGATAAGATTGAAAAAGCAAACGCGTATTTAGAAAACGTGTTATCTACTTTAGACGAGCCAGTTGATAGCAGACTCTTCCAAGTAATTAACGAAGGACCAATCGATGATGGCGGTTGGTGGCAGATGTTCGTAAACTTGGTAAACAAATACGGACTTGTTCCAAAATCAGCATATCCAGAATCAGAAAACTCTCGTGATTCAGATGCTTTCGTACAATACGTGAACACTAAGTTGCGTGAATTTGCTTCTCAAATGCGTGAAGCTCATAAAAATGGAGCTTCATTAGAAGAATTGCGTGAAATGAAAGTACGCGATTTGGAAACTGTGTACAGAATGGTAACAATTGCATTAGGTGAACCACCAGAGCGATTTGACTTCATTGCGCGCACTAAAGAAGAAGATGACGATAAAAAAGATAGCGAAAAGAAAGACGGAACAAAAGCCGAAGAAAGCGAAAAGAAAGACGATAATAAAAAGCCTAAGACAGGCAAAGATGAACGTCCTATGATTCGCGAATATGGCATCACTCCTCTAGAATTCGCTAAAAAGTACTTACCAGTTGACGTAAACGATTTCGTCACACTAAATAACTCTCCAATGGAACGCACACCATTTAACAAGAGATATAGCATTAAATACACAACAAACGTTGCAGAAACACCAGATATGGAATTTGTAAACGTTTCATTAGATGTATTCCGTAAAGCTGCTGTAGCACAGCTTGAAGCAGGACACCCAATCTGGTTTGCATGCGATTGCACTCAATTCTCTCTTCGACATGATGGATTCTTTGATCCAGCAGTAGTTAGAGTTGATGAACTATTCGATGTAAAGTTCACTTTTGACAAAGCTAAAGGCTTAGAATACATGGATAGCCCAAGCAACCATGCAATGACTTTCACAGGCGTGAACTTAGACAAAGACGGCAATCCAGACCGCTGGAAGATTGAAAACAGCTGGGGTAAAGATGCAGGAGAAGACGGATATTACGTTGGATCTGCACAATGGTTCGATCGCTATGTAACAGAGATCATTATTGATAAGAAGTATCTTGATTCAGCAACACTTGAAGTATTGAAGCAAGAACCTATTCAAGTTGAACCATGGGAACCTCTAACAAAGCGTTGCAAGTAAAGTAATTTCATATTACTTAATTTAATTAAGCATTAAAGCGCAGATTGAATTAAAGCGCAGATTGAAAAATCAGTCTGCGCTTTTTTATATACAAAAATACGGGCTATTCCGGGTTATTTCGGGTTATTCCCCAAAATACGGGTTAATCTACTAGCTATTACTAGATATTTACCCAAAATGTAGTTATTCCCCCAAATTGTAGTTATTGTAGTTATTACGCAAAATAGAAAAGCGCAATTTATAATAAGAAGCCCAGCGGGAGAGAAAGCCCGCTGGGGCAGAGAGAAAGAGAGAAGAAGGTTTCAGTTATGGGATTCGACTTGCGAATCTCACTAACGGCGAACCGCTAGCACACTCAAGTATACACCATACTTCCTTAGAAAAAGTTTATTTTAAGCTAAAAATTTCCTGAAAAAAATCTAAAGATTCCTGATTAAACGCTTAACTTTTGTTATATACGTCACTTTTAGATAAATTTTTAACTAAAACTCACTTATTAGCTAAATCTTTCTGCGCTAGTGAAAGACGCTCAGCTTCTTTACGCTTGCGCTCAGCTAAAGCAGATTCAAAACGTTCAAGTTCCTCATCTACTGCTTCCTTAGGGATTTTAGCAAAGATTGGAACAGGCTTAGGCACAGGAGTGCCAACAACCAACTCTTCACTCTCCCAAGGATGCACAGTTTCACCAAGACGATAATCACCAGTAATAATCGGATACTTAAATCCTGGCTTATCCAAATCTTCCACTTCTTCTATGCGAGGCAAAGGTGAAAACACTCCAGTTCCACCAAGAGCTTCCCAAACTTTTTGAGAAGAATGAGGAAGGAACGGAGCTAACAAATGATTCGCATCAGAAACAGCTTGAGCAGCAACATGCAAAACTGTGCCCAAACGTACATCGTCATCTTTAATCTTCCAAGGCTCAGTAGCGGAAATATATTTATTTATATCCCCAACTACGCGCATAGCTTCAGTCAAAGCATTCTTTTGATGATGACGATCAATCATACCTCCAACAATCTCGAAAGCATTAGAAGTTTGATCCAATAAAGCGCGATCCATATCCGTCATAGAATCCTCATCTAAAGGAGGAATTTCACCAAAGTTTTTATGAATCAAATTAGCTACGCGATTTACAAGATTTCCCCAGCTAGAAGCAAGCTCTTCGTTATTATGTCGGACAAACTCAGACCATGTAAAATCAGCATCCGAACTTTCAGGACCAGCAATAGAAATGTAATAGCGAACTGCATCCACAGGATAACGCGCTAAAATATCTTTAACATAAATCACGATTCCGCGCGAAGAACTAAATTTTTTACCTTCCATAGTCATAAACTCAGAAGCAACAACTTGCTCAGGCATATTAAGCGGTCCATAAGAGCCAGTTTCTCCACCTAAAGAGCCTTGACCATTATAAGCAAGCATTTCTGAAGGCCAAATTTGAGAATGGAAAGTTATGTTATCTTTGCCCATGAAATAATATCCAGGAGTCTTTGGATCACACCACCAATCGCGCCAAGCATCAGGAGTTCCCTGTCTACGAGCCCATTCAATAGAAGCAGACAAATAACCAATTACAGCGTCAAACCACACATATAAACGCTTATTTGGATTATCAATCCAACCTTCAACTGGAACAGGAATACCCCAATCAATATCACGAGTAATAGCACGAGGTTTTACTTCTTTAAATAATCCTAAAGAAAAGTTAATAACATTCGTGCGCCAAGAATCGCGAGAATTAAGCCATTTCAGATTTGCTTCTGCTAAAGCTGGCAAATCAAGGAAATAATGCTCAGTTTCTTCAAAACGCGGAGTTTCACCATTTATTTTAGAAACTGGATTGATTAAATCATCTGGATCAAGCTCGTTACCACACGCATCACATTGATCTCCCCTAGCGCCATCAGCACCACATAAAGGGCAAGTTCCTTCAATATAACGATCTGGCAAAGTCCTACCAGTAGAAGGAGAGATAGCAACTTTTTGTGTACCTTTATAAATATAACCATTTTTTAAGCATTGGCGGAACATCTCTTGCACAACATGCTCATGATTTCCAGTCGTAGTACGAGTAAATAAATCGTAGCTCAACCCCAAATCGCACAAATCTTTTGTAATCACTCGATTATAACGATTCGCGAGTTCTTGCGCGCTGACTCCTTCTTTATCTGCTTCTACTAAAATAGGTGTACCGTGTTCATCCGTGCCAGACACCATCAATACATCATTGCCCTTCATGCGCTCATAGCGCGCATACACATCTGAAGGAACTCCAAAGCCAGCAACGTGGCCTATATGACGAGGACCATTAGCATATGGCCAAGCAACATTCACCAAAATATGACTCATAGCCAAATATTATCTTGTTCAGCGAGGACACATCAAAGAAATACTCGAAAATGAACAGCAAAAAATAAAGTAATAATCGTAAAAATATGAAGATTTATTTATCCACATATCCACATTTTTAAAAACTATGTAGCGGAATTTAATAAATAAGCTTAGGCTATAAAAAACCTCATTTTAGAAGATACGAATATAAAAAAAATACAAATATAAACGAGTATAAAAGACACAAATAAAATACAAAATACGTGCAAAAACACACAATAATATACAAAAAATTCGTAAAGAATTAAGACATAAGAAGACATAAGAAAACATAAGAAAACATAAGAAAACATAAGAAAACGCAAAATCAAAATCAAGCAAAACAAAACACAAGAAACACAAATACAAACACAAATTTTGAAAGGAACGAAAATGAAAGAAGCTACTAAATATACAAAAGCTCGCAATCTATTAGAATGCAATCAATTAAATACGTCACCTCGAAATACTAGGCCACACGAAACATCTCTTGCAAAAGTAATCAGAAGAAAAAACGTAAAAAATATTTCAGATTTCACAAATGATGCAATCAAAAAAGCAGAATTAACGAAATCTAACGAAATAAATCAAAATCTACCAATAATTTTAGATACTTCGCATTTACCTGGTCCTTTATGTATGAACAGGCTAAAAAATCTTGGAATTTTTGATCAACTTGACACTAAAAGCGGCTTTCTTCGCAAAGAATCCTCAACCATAGAAGGACGAAGCAAAATAGTAAAAAAGCTACTCCCTTCTAATTCAATAGCATGCTTATACACAGCATCATGGATTTGGCTTGGAGGACAATTCCCAGATTCTTTAGACATACTTTCAAACGGACACTATAGAAGAAGGCCATACGGTCACCCGATACACGTTTATACTCGCAAAATCATTGACAATGATTACGTAAAAATTGGAGATTTATTTGTAACAACACCTACTAGAACAATATGCGATATAGCGCTCACGAAAACTGAATCAGACTCAGAAAATACAATAAGATTTAACACAATACGTACAATTATGGAAAATTATACGATAAATATATATGATTGTGCAAAAATTTTACAAGATAACCATCATTTTCCAAGCTCAGTAGCAGCACGAGCATGGATGGAAAATATCATATACAGCATGAAAAAGAGAACTAGTAAAAAAGCTAAATAAAAATCTTAAAATATGCCAAAACACAAAGAAGAAATTAGCTTAATAAAAGAAAGAATATATAACAGCAACAAACACAACAATAAACTATAGGCAAACTATGAAAAACACTTATAAAGAAAAACTTACTCCACCCAAACCGCCAATTATGCCAACTGAAGACATTGCAAGTTCGCCTGAAACTAAACCCGAAATATTGTGGTACATAGCACAAAATATTCCACACTTAAGAAAATGGATTATTGCAAACACTTCAGCGGATGCAAGACTTTTAGAATACGTATCTCAAAAAGGCGGCCCAGACGTGAAACATAGTTTCAACATACTTTTTGAAAGCTACAATTATATGCACGAAAAATTGCAAAACAAGTATACTAAAAATTCACAAATCTAAAAGCAAAAAGTCTAAGCAAATTCGCGCAAATCTTAATAAACAAGAGCACAAGAGCGCGCAAACACTATCGTAATCACGCGCAAACCTATTAAAGTAATGCAAACGCACAAATTCGCGCAAAATCACTTTTTAATCTCCATGCACTCGGAATATATTTGCTTGCGATTAGCAAAAGATCCATCCAATAAAGGATGATTTTCCACAACACGAGAAATAGCATCTTTAAGGCGAATATTTTCGGATTTTGCAAGCTCAATTGAAAGCTCAGCAAATTGCTTAACACTAAGAGACGCAACGTCAAGTGAAGCTTCATCATCGCTTGCACCAGAAAGAACAAGAACTATTTCTCCACGAGGAGGATTTTCAAGAACGCTATCTAAAATTTCTTTTACACTTCCACGGCGAATCTCTTCATAATCTTTAGTAAGCTCACGGCATAAAGCCATTAAACGATTAGGTCCTATAACATCGCATATATCTTCCATAGCTTCTTTAATGCGATGCGGAGCCTCGTAGAACACAATCGTTCTGCGCTCAGAAGATAGCGAGCGCAAATGTTGCTTACGCTCACCTGATTTTCTAGGCAAAAATCCTTCGTAACAAAATCTATCAGTTGGCAAACCAGAAAGAGCTAAAGCATCTAAAACAGCACTAGGACCAGGCGCACAAGTTACAGGAAGCTCACGTTCAATAGCCCTTCTAACAATTGCCAAACCGGGGTCGTTAATTGTTGGCATTCCAGCATCTGAAACAACTAATACAATCGCACCTTTTTCAACATCATCTAGTAAACCATCAGCTTTATTTCGCTCATTATGATCGTGATAAGCAATAACTTTCCCAGACACACGCACATTCAACCTATTCGCTAAGTCATATAAACGGCGCGTATCTTCAGCTGCTATAATATCCGCGTTTTGTAAAAGATGAACTAGCCTAGATGAAGCATCTTCCATATTGCCAATCGGAGTAGCTGCAAGCACAACTTTACCTACATTTTTAATATTTATATTCGTATCTTCATCACACATATAAAATCTCCTTAAAACTCATAAAAATCCCTAAATATCCTTAAATCTTCTTAAACTCTACACGAATTTAACATATAACGCACTTAAAAAAGCAAGGTATTTGATTAGAACTATGCTTGAGATAAATAGTGCAATTTTATACAAAAAGAAAGAAATGCTATGAAAACTATTGAGCGTGAAATTAAAGGCATTGACGGAAGTGTCGCAAAACTTACTGGATACGTTTTAGACGACAACACAGATACAGAAGTAAAACAGATTAGACCAGCAGTTCTAATTCTTCCAGGAGGAGGATTCTTACGCACTTCAAATCGTGAATCTGAACCAATTGCAATGAAATTTGCATCTGAAGGTTTCCATGCGTTTGTTTTACGATATTCTCTAGTACCAAGCACGCACCCAACGCAACTTTTGGAAGCAGCTCTTGCAATGAATTTAATACGAAAAAATGCTGAAGAATGGCATATAAATCCGCAAAATGTTGCAATTATTGGATTCTCTGCAGGAGGGCATGTTGCAGCAAATCTCGCAACTCACGTAAGCGATGAAATTGAAGAAGCTAACGGATATAAAGCTGACGAAGTTCGTCCAAATGCTCTTATGCTTGCATACCCTGTGATTTCTGCAGGAATTTACGCACACAAGCCAACTTTCGATCGTCTTTTTGGAAACGTTAGTGAAGATGAGCGCGAGAAACTTGTTGAAGATCTTTCTCTTGAAAAGCATGTAGATTCTAAAACTCCACCTGTTTTCATATGGCAAACTGTTACAGATCAAACTGTTCCAGTTGAAAATTCAATTATGTTTATAGATGCATGCGTCAAAGCAGGTGTGAATGTTGAAGCACACTTATTCCCTAAAGGTCCTCATGGTTTGGCACTTGCTGTTGAACAAACTGCTAAACGAGATGAAAATGGACGCGTTATTCCTGAGTTTGTACAGCCAGAAGTACAACAATGGATCGGTTTTGCATGCGATTGGTTGAGAAGAACTTTCAATTTATAATAACAAAAATGAAGGTTATTTCCCAAGACAAAATGAAGGTTATTCCTCAAAAATAAATTAAGAAACGTCGCCCACACAATAATGCGTTGGCGACGTTTTCTATTAACGGCTAAAAATCTAGATAAAATATGGATATAAGATAAATATAAGATAGATATAAGACAGATAAAATCACACAATCTTAGGCATTGGAGTTGTAAGCGAAGATGTGAGATTTACTTGGACAAGTCCGGCACCAGAATGAACTTCTACTTTCTTCAAAGTCACAGTGCGCTCGTCACAAGGCTTGCGATCGTCATCTGTCATAGTAGCAGGAGATTTAACTGCAACTAAAACTAAATCATCAAAAGCGATACCTGCTTTATTACACAAATCTTGTGCAGCAGCCAAAGAATCTTCAAAACCATCTTTCTTAATCACGCGCTCTGCTGGAACTCCATAAGATTCTTCACAAAGCGACTCAATACGATTAAGCAAAGACTTACCACGATGGCTCTTAGGTAGGATTCTTACAGCAGGAAGTTCACTTTCAACAACAGATACGAAATCATCAAGCTGATTAACTAAACTATCTCCGCCATCACGGAAAAGATTGCCAATCAAAGGATTGCGAAACTCAAGAGATTCAGCAATAGAGCGCAAATCAGAAATTTGATTATCTTCGCCTTCCCACAAATTTATAAGAGGGAATGCAGGAATATGCAAAGACTCAAGATGTTCAACATGGAACGGATAGCGCCATGCGAGATCTGGATCATCACGCCAAGTAGTTGAACGAGTAACAACAACAGCTGCTGTTGGCCATTGAGCACCATATTCACGAGCTGCAATATCTAGCCACTTTTGAGCACCTGCATCTGAACCATATCCAGCTTCGACAATTACTACATCATGCTCAGCGCATGCCATCTCAACACTTATTAAGCTAGGAATTCCAAGAGAAACATTCGCAAATGGTCCACAATGTACATAAATTGGTGAACCATTCACTGTTTCAGTTTTTACAGGTTTTACAGCATCTGAAAGTATATTTGTGATTCTCCATAAATCAACAAAAGAACCGAAAGTTACAGGATTTCCATCCTTTGTGCCAGCAATCATAGAAGAAACGCGATTAGAAATCTCATCCATACTTCTTGAAAGCACAACAATTTGCATAAGCTCACAAGTTGGAGTTAGCACAACACGCTCAGGAACTGTTCTTTTAGAAAAATCTACAGCAATACTTCTTAAAGAACGAGAAGGTACTTCACTCACTCTAGGAACTAAAATAGTATCTAATAAACCTTCATCAATCGCTTTTTCAGCAAAAGAAACAAGAAGATTTTGCGCACTAGCAATAGCAGCCATTTCACCGCACAAACCCCAATCAATCAATTCAGGATTTGCAAGAGAAGACTTTCCACCGCCAGAAGCTCCACCCTTAGAGCCAGCTGCAGTAATTCCCATACTTGGTTGGCGAAGAACAGCAGCAGCATCAATACCGCGTTTACGTAATGCATCTACAAGAGCGATTGTGGTAGTTGTTTTACCCTCACCTCTGGAAGCTTTAAGAGGAGTATCTGCCGTAACGAGAACAACTTTACCGTGCTTACGATTCTCATTAGGATGTTTGCTAAGATAATCCATAAATCCAAAAGCATCAATTTTAGAAACCAACCCGTATGAAGTTGTAAATGATTCAAGAATTGTCATATTCCCCACTTTCTTTGCGCAACATACTGATTTGTGAAAACTTTTGCCGTTAATCCTAGCTGTAACCCAATTAGATTTGGCAACACTCGTAAATGCAAATCAAAATTCACAAGCAAAAACAATATTATACGAATACGTAGGCTATCAATAGTTTATGTGTTTAATCACACATAATAAAAAACTGCATCATAAAACTAATTAGATGCAGTTTACAAGAAATTTAAATGTTCTCAAATAATTTTCATATTTGTTTCACGAAATACAAATTGGGATAAATCTTAATATTTCACCTAAAATTTTGAGAACCATCACCTTCCTGTGGATTATAGTTGCCACGATTACGCTGCTGAGGATTTTGGGAATTTGGCTGTCCGAATTGTTGGTTCTGTTGACCAAACTGAGGATTCTGCTGACCAAACTGCGAACTCTGTTGACCAAACTGCGGATTCTGTCCAAACTGCGGAGCACGATTTTGACCAAACTGCGAGTTTTGACCAAACTGAGGATTCTGCTGACCAAATTGAGGATTCTGACCAAATGGAGGTTGCTGTTGACCAAACTGCGGATTCTGTCCAAACTGCGGAGCACGATTCTGACCAAACTGCGAGTTTTGACCGAACTGTGGGTTTTGTTGACCAAATTGACCATAAGGAGGTTGACCATAAGGAGGTTGGTTCTGTTGACGCTGACCGAACTGAGGGTTCTGCTGCTGATTTGGCTGACCAAACTGAGGATTCTGACCAAACTGCGGAGCACGATTCTGACCAAACTGTGGATTTTGTTGACCAAACTGATTTGATTGACCGAACTGCGGATTCTGACCAAATGAAGCTTGCTGCTGACCAAACTGACCATAAGGAGCTTGACCATAAGGAGGTTGGTTCTGTTGACGCTGACCAAACTGAGGGTTCTGCTGCTGATTTGGCTGACCAAACTGAGGATTTTGACCAAACTGCGGGTTTTGACGAGCAGAATCCTGACCGAACTGTGGGTTTTGTTGACCAAACTGAGGATTCTGACCCAGCTGACTAGAAGAAGATTCGTCAGAAAGAGTCTGATTCACAGGCTCAAAATCAGCTTTTTGCAAATTATTGGATTCCGCTGTTGCGCTATTAGAATTAGCAGAATTATTTTGAGCATACTGAGATTTATTAGATTCTGAATCGTCACTTTTATTCTCGTCAAAACGAGGTTCATCAAATCTAACATCATCACCTGTATGACTATCACTAATGTACTCTTGCTCACTATCAGCTTGCTCACTATCAGCTTGCTCACTATCAGCTTGCTCATACTGTTTAACCTGAAAATCCTGCTCCGATTTAGGATTCTGCTGACCAAAATAAGAAGAATCCGAGATATCACTATAATTCTCATGACCAGCAGCGCTGGCGGTATCAGCAACACTAACACTGGCATCAACACTAGAATCGGCACTACCAGAAACACTAGCAGCAGCTTCATGAGCAGAATCACTATTGGCAGCAACACCTTCTGGAGATTCAAGATAACTACTAGGAGCAGCAACACTAGCACCAGCAGCAGCCTCAACAGTAGAAGCACTATTAGCATCAGCGCTAGCAGCACCAGAGACGCTAGAAACACCAGCAACACTAGCAGCAAAGTTATCTTTATTAGCTAATTGCGCCAAAGAATTAGTATCGCGAGGTTCATCCTGCGCGTTCAATTGGTTCTGCTGAGATTGAAAATCAAACTTTTCATAAGATTGTTGAGGATTGTTTTCCACAGAAGGATTATTTACAAAATTTTCTGTAAGCTTATTACCACACTCTTTGCAAAAATTAGCAACATCCCTGTTCTCGGTTTTGCAACGACTACAAACCTTCATACTCTCTCTCCTTATACAAAACTCATCATCGTGTTAAAGTACAAAAATACTCGCTAAACGCGCATATTACAAGCACAAAGCTTTACTAATAGAAATTTTAAATTATATTTTCTAATTTACAAGTAAAATATCAAATAGCAAAACCTAAACTACGCGCAGCAGATACTGGAACAGCTTCATCTGCCCAATAATCCTCAAGATTTTCATCTGTAGTTAATGAACGAATCTCTGCACGATCAATATATAATTCACCACGAAGATGATCTGTTTCATGTTGGAAAATTCTAGCAGGCCAACCATGAAGTTTTACAGAATGTTGCTTTCCATCTTCATCTTGCCAAGTTGCCTTAATATCAAGCCAACGTTGACGAACAGCTTGATAACCAGAAACACTTAGACAGCCTTCATAAAAACTACGAGTCTGAGTACCAATAGGCTCATAATGAGGATTGATTATTGCCCTGAACGGCAACTCCTCAATATCTCGAGGATCATCTTCATCATCTCGAACATGATCTTCAATAACTGCAATAGCAAGACCAAGACCAATCTGTGGAGCTGCTAAACCAACCCCAGGTGCTTCAAGCATCGTGCTATGCATAAGCGAAATTAGCTTATCTAAAGTTGCTCTAGTAAGTTGACCATCATATTCAACAGTACGAGAACGCAATACAGGCTCACCAGCCTGAACAATAGGCAATATTCCATCACTCGTTGCAGAATCCAAAAGATGCTCAACTGCACGACTGAGTTTTGTATCGACACTTGCGTGATGCGTAAACATAGGACTCCTTTAACGAATGCGAAAATAGTGCACGAAAACACAGTATTACGTGCATCATATGAACATAACACCGAAATGCTAAGTATATCAAAATTATTTTCGCATTGCCAGATACAAACAAAAACTCAACGCATTAGAATACTTAGTGCAAATGTAATACACATAACTATCCTCAAACCCACTTCTAAAAGCAAATTCTCAAAAACTTTACAGCTTCAAATTATCTATAACAACTTGAGCCAATCGAGCACATACTTCATCTGCTTGCTTTTGAGTTCCTGCTTCACACATAACACGAACAAGAGGTTCAGTTCCACTAGGACGCAAAAGAACACGACCAGAATCACCAAGAAGATTAGACTCTTTCTCTACTGCATCAAGAACTGCAGCATTAGTTTTAGAAGCCATTTTATCTACATTAGGCACATTCACAAGAGCCTGAGGTAACTGTGGAAAATCAGCAGCCATTTGCGAAAGTTTCTTTCCTGCACGAACAACTTCACGACACAAAGTCAATGCCGTAAGAGTGCCATCTCCTGTAGTAGCAAATTCTCTGTTAATCACATGCCCAGATTGCTCTCCACCCAAAGAATAATCGTGTTTAAGCATCTCTTCCAAAACATAACGATCGCCAACGTTCGTCTGAACTGTTGAAATTCCCATATCTTTGAGTGCAAGCTTCAAACCAAGATTGCTCATAACAGTAACAACTAAAGTATCATGGTTAAGTTTACCTTCAGATTTTTTAGAGCGAGCAAGAATTCCCATAATTTGATCACCGTTGACCATATTTCCATTTTCATCTACAGCTAAGCAACGATCAGCATCGCCATCAAACGCTACTCCCAAATCTGCATTAGATGCTTTTACCATTGCTTGCAATTGCTCAGGATGAGTTGAGCCAGCGTGATCATTGATATTATAACCATCAGGAGAAGCGTTAATTACGATTACTTCTGCTCCTGCTCTACGCAAAGCCTCAGGAGCAACAACAGAAGTAGCTCCATTCGCACAATCTGCAACAACGCGCAAACCTGCAAGCGGCTTTGGACGCGTAGTAGAACCACTACTCAAAGGCGCAACTGCTGAAACAAGGTGATCTATATAAAGATTTGTAGCAGTAGTAGTATCTCGACTTATACGACCAACACCATCACCAGTTGGACGATCCCAATCTTGACCAAGAACTGATTCAATCTCATCTTCTTTGCTATCCGGCAGCTTAAATCCACCTCTAGCAAAGAATTTAATACCATTATCCGGCATAGGATTATGAGATGCAGAAATAACAGCACCCATTTCCACATTCAGCACAGAAGTGAGAAAAGCCACGCCAGGAGTAGGGATAATTCCAGCATCAATCACATCAAATCCACCTGCGCTCATACCAGCAGATAAAGCTGCAGCAAGAAAATCGCCCGAAACGCGAGTATCTCTACCAACTAAAGCGCGTCTACGAGCATGAACAGATTTATTTAAAGAATCGGAATTAGTATCAGAAGAATCTGAAGAAACACAGTTTTCAGAAGAAACACTTCCCAATACTCTAACGGCGGCATCTCCTAAATCCAACGCAAGCTTAGCTGTTAAATCTCGGTTTGCTAATCCCCTAACACCATCAGTACCAAACATTCGTGGCATATTAACGCCTCTTTCAACAAAATCAATGAATCAGTTCATTCACGCGCTCGCAAAACATTACTCATTGCGCGCCACACACTGCTTATTATTTTATGCACAAGTTCACGTAACGCGCCATAAAGAAAGCACTATGAAACAAAACGAGATTATGCAAATGTTCTTCAAAGCTTATTTCTATAGAATTTGGCTCATAACAATAGATTTAGCTTATATCACTAGACTTGTGAAAATAGCAATATAATTTGCGTCAACAAATACAAAATATGCGAGATTCATAGCCAACTTATAATGTTGACTACAAACCTCGCATTTAATTAAAAATAACGAAGCTGTTGAATTAGCTCAACGAAGCGTTATATTTCTGTACCATAAGAGTACGGCGCGAAAGATCAAGATTACCAAGCACCATACGACGAAGTGCATCGGGAGCGTCATTATGAGCTTCAAGCCATTTAGCTCCACCGTCAACCAAATCCTCAACTGGTGCATACACAGGATACAAACCTTCAATTAAGGCTTCTGCCATATGGAATGTGCGATTCTTCCAGATCCAATCAATATCAGCAAAATATCGCTCAACATATGGCTTAGCGAGATCTCCCTTAGCTGTAGAGTAAAAACCTGCAGCAACAGCACCCATCTGCATATTAGTCAAGTCAAGATTACGCAAAGCCTGTTCCCACGCCCAATCCTTAGCTTCTGCAGTTGCGCGAGATGCACGAGCCTGATAAGCATGCTCACGATTTTCAGTAGTATCTCTCTTTTGAAGTTCAGCATCAATATCAGCTTCACTCAAATCATTCACTCCTGCGAGCGCAATCAAAATACTCCAACGCAAGTCGTTATCAATATCTAAGCCTTCTAATTTCACAGAGCTGTCAAGCAATCCACGAGCTACACGAATAAATTCTGAGTCGCCGACTTCTCCATATCCAAGATAAGCTTTAACTAATTGGAACTGCTCATCAGAACCAGCATTAGCAGCCAAAGCGAGTTGCCAAAGTTCATGAGCAACATGCTTTGCCACTTCTGCTTGACGACTAGGGACAACATAGTGGCTTGCTGTGATTTTCACTTGTCCAAGCGCATAACGGAAAGTAGTAGATTCTCGTTCAGTAGCCAAAGCTTTAAGGCTAAGTTCCACAAAGCGTTCTGCCGGGAATTGCGCATCACGAGTCATATCCCACAAAGACAGCCAAATAATAGAGCGCGTCAAAGAATCCTTAAAGCGATAAAGATTTTCGGCAGCAAACTCAAGCGACTTATCGTCAAAACGAAGCTTAGTGTATGTTAAATCATCATCATTAACCAAAATTAACGCCGGTCTGCGCAAGCCACGCGCCTCTTCAACCTGCGTTAGCTCACCATCAACATCAAGCTCAATTCGCTTAGTACGCTTGATTTCTCCAGTAGTTTCATCAACATCATAGAAACCAACTGCTAAACGATGCGCTCTAAGAACAGGATGCTCTTTACTAGCACTTTGACGCAAACGCAAAGCAGAAATAGTTCCATCACTAGACTCTTCAACTTCTGTAGAAATCGTGTTAATTCCAGCCTTTTCAAGCCACTTAGCACTCCAAGACTTTAAATCACGACCGCTTGTAAGTTCCAATTCATGCAATAAATCAGCTAAAGTAGCATTGCTATAAGCGTGCTTACTTAAGTAGTTGTGAATTCCTTCAAAGAACTTTTCGCGACCAACATACGCAACTAGCTGCTTTAAAACAGAAGCTCCCTTTGCGTAAGTGATTCCATCGAAGTTTACGGAAGTGTCATTCAAATCGTTGATTGGAGCAACAATCGGATGTGTGGTTGGTAGCTGATCTTGATTTAACGCCCAGCTCTTTTCCCCAGAATTGAACGTGCTCCAAGCGTCATGCCATTGCGTTGCTTCAGCAGTAGCAAGAGTAGAAGTGAATTCTGCGAAGGATTCATTAAGCCACAAATCATTCCACCACTTCATAGTTACATAATCGCCAAACCACATATGAGCAAGCTCATGCAAAACTGTCACAACACGGCGCTCAGCATAAGCGTCTGTAACTTTTGATTCAAAAACGTATTGATCACGAATTGTAACCATGCCAATATTTTCCATTGCACCAGCGTTATACTCTGGCACATAAATCTGATCGTACTTTGCGTACGGATATGGCACTCCCCAAGTCTTTGTATAAAAAGCAAATCCCTTTTTCGTAATATCAAATAGATAGTCAACATCTTTTGCAAAAGCATCTTTAAGAGCTTGACGGCAATACATTGCCATCGGAACTACGCGACCATCTTCATTATTGTATTCTGTATGCCACTGAGCATAAGGTCCTGCACAAACAGCCGTAAGATAAGAGCTCATCTTTGGAGTTGACTCAAACTCCCATCGTTTCATACCTTCAACAACGCCGTTTTCCAAAGTGCCAGACTCAGTTTGACTGTTTTGCAACTTTTCAGAACTTTTAACCGGCATATTTGAAGTCACAATCCAGCTTTCTGGAGCATCTACAGTAAAATCAAAAACTGCCTTCAAATCTGGCTGATCAAATACAGCATAAACTCTGCGAGCGTCAGGAACTTCAAACTGCGTGTAAAGATATACATTCCCATCAGACGGATCAACACTACGATGCAAGCCTTCACCAGTGTTGGAATATTGGCAATTTGCAACAACTTCTACAACGTTATGCTCATCTAAATCCGAAAGTTCAATACGACTATTTGCAAAAACTTTAGAAACATCAAGAGACGCTCCGTTTAGCACAACTGATTCAACACTATTAGCAATCAAATCTAGAAAACTACTAGAACCAGCTTTAGCATCGAATGTAATTTTTGTACGCGATGTAAAATCACGAGCACCTTTACCTAAATCAAGCAATACATCGTAATGAATTGGCATATGAACCGCATCAAAACGTTCTTCTGCTTCGACACGAGTCAGATTTGCTCCTGGCATATAATGTTTCCTTCCTTATTATTTTTTAACAAATTTTCTAATAATTACTTATTATTTTTATCTTTGTAAATTCTTTTAATAATATTTTTACGCTACTATCGCAAACTATACAAACTATCAATGATCAGAACGATTAAAACCATTCTTCATCTTCATACTAGTTATGTAAAGCACATTATCAAGCAAAGAATCAGTTTCAGTCTTAACTCTTATAGACATGCAATTATTTATAGCAGCAAGAGCGCGGCGAACTTTTTCATTACGCGTGGAAGCAAGAATAGCATCCGTATCTCTGACTAAATCTCCATAATCTTCGTCACCTTCGCGTTCAGGCACAAAATCATTCAAGTTGATTTCTTCCAATTCCGCAACGCTTTCATCTGCAGTCTTAATCATTTGATGACCTAAAGAACCGATAAGTTCTTGATACCTCTCAATTGCGTTAGCGGTATCATTAAATGCTGCATCAGCAAGAGCTGCGATGATACGATTTTCCCAATAGAAGTTTTCACTTGTCACTCGAGTAGTAGTATCTTCAAAATATTGCGGAATTTCGTTTACATTAGGGTAAACCGGCACTAACGCATTAAAAGGATTAGAACCATAAGCAATCCACTGAATCGCACGGAAGGATTCTGGACGATACGGTCTTATTTGTATTACAGAAAGCTCACTTTGACGGTTGATTCCAATTGGTCTAAACAAGTGACGAGTGTGCTCATCGCCAATCTTCCCATAAGGATCATATTCTGTTCCTTGATAGTGCGAGCTAAGAACATACTTAATGTCTTCAACTGTCACTTTGCGTTCAGGCTGACGCGCCCAAGGAATATCGTTACTATCCGGACGATGATCAGCATCTTTGCCATCCCACACTTCATCATAAGGATTCAAGAAACGCTCCATATACCAAGCGCGAGGTGTGTTATAAACATGATCTGCATCTGAATGAGATCCAAACGCATCACGCGGATTAAATAGCGATGTTGATTCAACAGACAAATCCAAATGATTTTCTTCAATAAACTCAAGCAAATCTTCAGAACACATATGTTCTTCTTGTGCATTAAATGCATCATCTAAATCAAACTCGTCAATACCAAGCTGATTTGGCATAACAACATAAGATTCGTCCGGAACGCGCTTAGCAATCCAATGATGACCGCCAACAGTTTCAAGCCACCAAATCTCGTTTACATCAGAAAATGCAACACCATTCATTTCATAAGTGCCGTATTTTTCAAGCAATGAACCTAAACGCAATACACCTTCGCGAGCGCTACGAATATAAGGCAAAACAAGAGTCAAAAAGTCTTCTTCGCCAATTCCACCTGGAGTTTCTGGTATGTAGCCTAAAACACCATCTTCAGGGTCACCTTGAGATTTTTGAAACTCTACAAGCGGATCAGCTCCAAGAACTCTTTCGTTAGAAGTAATCGTTTCAGTAGCACTCATTGCCACATTCGCCTCATTTACTCCAGCTTCTCCCCAAATTCCTTCACTTAAGTCAGCATTTGGAACGCAAGTATATTGCAACGGTTCATCAGGCAACTCAACAGTCACATGGCTAAGAACAGACTTGTAAACTCGTGGGCATTGCTCAGGTTTTACTACTACAAGTCGCTTCGGATTAAATTCACCATTTGCAGAGTCCTCATTACGAGCAATAAGAGTAGAGCCATCGTAACTAGCACCGCGCCCTACGAGAATTGTTGTACATGCCATAGCATCCCCCATTTGATATTGTTTATTTACTGTTTATTTACTATTTTATTTACTATTACTGATTGATTCTAACGCTTAGACGCAATTTATTAGATTAGTAACAAAATAAAATGTGAAATGATTTACGTAATAATCTAGAAAACGAAAGCGATGTAATTTAAAACTAACTTAGAAAATAATCCCTAAATTAAATTTCTAAATTAAATCCCTAATTTAAATCCCTAATTTAAATCCTTAATTTAAATCCTTAAATATTAGACATTTACGAAAAACTTTATGCTCTACCTGTAATGTACATACCTCCAGCATCTACAGGAGAATTATTGCATCGCAAATCTCTCATCAATTCATTCATATAAAAACCTTGCTTAAGATCCTCAAATGGCTTTTCAGTGCCAAATACTTCAAGCATATACTCGTGATCCTTGTCTGGAGGTTGCGGACCGTTGTAACGCATAGTAATAGACGCATCTTTGCATCCAATAAATCTACTTGCTTGCGAATTGACACCTTGCACAGCTTCAGGAATCATAGAAGTCATTTTACGAGAAAAATCTTCAGGAATTTGCAAAGCATGAGAATCATTAAAATCAAACATTAACGCTTCTGAAGGCACATTTGCTACAGTCCAATGAATCCAAGAAAAACCACACACAGGTATAGCATCATCATCCACAAATCGCCAATGCAAATAATGCACGAAAGAAGGCAATCTATCTATATAAAACGGAAACGACACTACTGGAACACCATTAATCTTATTCTGCTCCGGCGCAGCTTTAGAAAAATCGTCCGGTACAACTACAAAATCTGTTGAAATATCCATAACTCAAGTATCCAATACATCAATGACGAAGTGAGTTAAATACAGATTATGTACTAGCAATGTATGGAAGTAATACAGAAAAGTAATACAGAAAAGTAATACATGTATGTGATGTATGGGAAAACTTCGCGAACACAATAGGCTTGAGAAAACTTAACTCAATGTTTATTAACAATTATCTAGTACAACTTCTTAATCGTTAAATAAGCGAGCAAAGTAGAGCTTCACAATCAAGCACAGTATTCCCATTGCAAGCTAAACGCCTACGCGCATCAGCGATTGCATCAATCCTAAAAAGCACATCTTTAAGAGAAAATCGTTTAGCTAAATTCTCAATATTATATTTATATTGCTGATTTATAAGCTGAGCTGTGCTTTGAGCATTATTAAGAATCACTAATACATCTCTATACAAAGTATCAATCGCATCCAAAGACCTGTTTATTGAATCACGAGTTTTACGAGTAACTTTACGCTTGATTTCATCTTTTTTACTTAAAGCTGCGTACGCGCTACGAAGTTTCGTAGGTATGCGATCTTCATCAGAAAGACCGTTAATGCGTCTAAACTCTTTTTGCTGATTTTCAACTTCTTTTTGAACTTCATCTTCAGCTTGAGATTTAGCGTCATCAATAATATTTCCAGCTAAAACTATCGCATCACAAGCACTACTCATACGAAGAATTCCAGCAATTAACTCATCTCTACTAGTTCTAACGCTCTCATTTGACGCATATAACAATGCTTCGTCAATATTGCCTTGTGAAATTCGTGCAGCAATCTTCGCAATATTAGGATCTACTTTCGTTTGCTCTATTACATAACGAGAAACAGATTCTTCATCTGGCATAGAAAGATTCACAACTTGCATACGGGAACGTATAGTTGGCAAAACATCATGCTCGCTAGAAGCACAAACAATCCACATAGTATTCTTACTAGGCTCTTCAATCTCTTTTAAGAGCACATTCGTTGTGCGATCTAACATTCTGCTAATATCTTCAACAATTATGATTCGCCATGGAGAAACACTTGGCATTTGAGAAGATAGCGCAACAATATCTCGAACTTCATCAATAGTGATTGTTACTTTATCGCACGTGACTACATTCACATCTGGATGCAAGTCAGCTAAAACTTCGCAAGACACTTTTGATAATGTGTTTCCTTCTCCTAAATCTTCACTTTCTAAAGCTGCAGCAAAAGCTCTAGCAACTTTATCTCGTCCACTTCCAGAAGGACCACAAATAAGCCAACATTGAGATATGGAATTCTTATCTGACGATACAACTTTTTTTAACATGTCAACAACATGTTTCTGACCGATTACACAATCCCAAACGCTCATATTTAAAATCCTTGATTTTTCAACGATTTTTCTTTTATTAAAGAGTCAATATCTTTAGAAATTATCGTACTCAAACATTCTGCAGAAAGCTTTGCATCAAGTACAAAATAGCGTTTACTATCTTCATTTGCTAAATCAATAAAAGCTCCACGAGTACGGCGAGCGAAATCAAGACCAGCAGATTCCATGCGATCTGTTTTGCCATGTAATCTTTCGAATGCATCTTCAGCATCCATATCTAGCAAATATGTACGATCCGGCAACAAAGATGAAGTAGCCCATTTGCTTAAATCACGTATATCTTTCATAGTTAATTCACGTCCGCCAGATTGATACGCAAGCGAGGAATCAATATAACGATCTGTGATTACAATAGCTCCACGCTTCAAAGCTGGAACAATGACTTGAGAAACATGTTGAGCACGATCTGCAGCAAAAAGTAACGCTTCGCAACGAGCAGATATATTACTTCCATGCAATAATATTTCGCGCAATTCTTTACCTAAAGAAGTCCCACCAGGCTCACGAGTAACTACAACTTCAAAGCCGATAGATTGTAGATAATTACGCAATAATACAACTTGAGTAGATTTGCCAACACCATCAATGCCTTCAAATGATATAAATAAGCCTTTAGAGCTTTCTTCATTCACATTACACGCACAATTCACATCGCACGCACAATTCACATCGCACGCACAATTCACATCGCAAGAGCACCCGCTTGAAAAATCACTGCTTTTAGATGTCATACGCTTCCCTACTTAGCTCATGTTTAACGCAATCGACTACTTAAATAATAATTATTTTAGTAGAAGTTACTTTTTCACAGTAGATTTTACAGAAGATTTAGATGCTGCTTTCTTAGCTGTAGTCTTCTTAGCAGAAGTCTTAGATGCCGATTTTGCTGATGCCGATTTTGCTGACGCTGATTTTGAAGACGCACGCTTCTTACGTTTTACAGGACCAGCAGCACGCTTCTTAGCTAATAAATCAAACGCTTCGCTTGGGTCAATCGAATCTGGAGTATATTGTTTTGGCAAAGTACGATTTGTTTCACCATCAGTAATATAAGCACCATAGAATCCATCTTTAATAACTATTGGCTTGCCAGTTTCAGGATCATTGCCAAGCTCACGAAGTGGAGGCTTAGCAGCACCACGAGTGCGCTTACCATACTTCGGTTGCGCAAAAATCTCTTTAGCTTCTTCTAAAGTCACAGTGAAAATAGCTTCTTCACTACTAAGCGAACGAGTATCCGGCTTAGAAACTTCAGAATCACCATTAGAAACATAAGTCTTAGTTAGATATGGACCATATCTACCATTATTTGCTTCAATACGTACTTCCTGTGATTTACCGTTTTCATCGCTTTCTTGCATGTTTCCAACTAATCGCGGCAAATTCAATAATTGCAAAGCTTCTTGCAAAGTCACAGTTTCAGGATGCATATTTTTGAATAAAGATGCCATTTTTGGACGCACTTCAGACTTAGAAGAATCTTCAGAATTAGATCCGTCAGAATCTTCGCTCTGAACTAAAGCAATATAAGGTCCAAAACGACCATTCCTCACTTCAACAGTTCCACCAGTTTCAGGATCTACACCTAAAACGCGCGCACCAGCAGAATTATTTTCAAGTAAATCACGAGCAACTTCAACACTTAATTCATCTGGCGCTAAAGTTTCAGGCAATGACGCATGACGAGGATTACCTTCAGAATCTAAATGCTTTGAATCTTCCAAATACGGGCCATATCTACCAACTCGTACGCTTAATCCATCGCCTATATCAATCGTATTTATTTCGCGAGCATCAATTTCACCAAGTTCAGCAACTTGCTGCTGTAAACCAACATGCGCTTGAAGAGAAGATTGCGCAGATTCAGAACCAGAACCAAAATAGAATCTTGTAAGCCAGTCACGTCCAGACTCTTCACCGTGAGCAATTCGATCTAAGCCATTTTCCATATCTGCAGTGAAAGCATAATCCACATATTTAGGGAAATTCGCTTCCAACAACTTAATTACAGCGAAAGCAAGCCAAGAAGGTATAAGAGCGCGCCCACGTTCATAAACGTATCCACGATCAATAATCGTAGAAATAATAGTCGCATAAGTAGAAGGACGACCGATTTCTTTAGCTTCCAACGTCTTAACCAAAGACGCTTCAGTATAACGAGCAGGAGGTTGTGTTTCATGCGATTTTGCTTCTACTTGCACAGGAGAAAGCACATCTCCAGCATTCATCGGTGGCAAAGCAGAAGAGAGTGCAGAAGAATCTGCAGAAGAAACATTCTGATTACCAAAAACTTTCATAAAACCAGCAAAAGTCACAACAGTACCCGATGCCTGGAAAGTAGCTTCTCCCAAATCTGAAGCAGCTGCTTTCAAAGTAACTGTAGCAGTAAAACCAGTAGCATCCGCCATTTGGGAAGCTATAGTACGCTGCCAAATCAATGTATAAAGCTTCAATTGATCTGCAGGCAAAGAGGAAGACAACTCTTCTGGAGAACGGAAACGCGCTCCTGCAGGACGAATACATTCATGAGCTTCCTGAGCACCTGCAGTCTTAGTTGTATATTGCTTTGGAGCGTCAGAAACGTATTCATCGCCATAATGTTCACGCGCGGCATTTCTAGCTGCAGCAATAGCTTCTTGCGAAAGAGTTACAGAATCTGTACGCATATAAGTAATATAACCGTTTTCATACAAAGCTTGAGCAACACGCATAGTTTGACGAGAACTCATAGAAAGCCTATTTCCAGCTGTTTGTTGCAAAGTAGAAGTAGTAAACGGAGGCATAGGACGTCTACGATAAGGCTTTGTGTCCATATTTTCTACAACAAAATCAGACTGTTCCAAAGCTTTCGCAATAGCTTTTGCATGAGATTCATCAATAAGAATCACTTCTGACAGAGTTTTAGAATCATTTGAATTCAGCGATAGATTATTAGAAGAATCGACTGAATCGACTGAATTACTAGAGTCAGAAGAATCGACTGAATCAGAAGAATTACGTGAAGGGACTAACTCACCTCTATCGTTAAAATCTCTAGATGATGCAACACGATGATTATTAAATTCAGTCAAATGAGCTTCACAATTAAGATTTTCTTGATCACCACTATCAAAATCAGCACAATTAGAACAAGAAAGAACGGCAGAAATATCCCAATACGTAGCTTTCTTGAAAGCCATACGTTCGCGCTCTCGTTCAACAATCAATCTAGTAGCAACAGACTGAACTCGTCCTGCAGAAAGACCAGGTCCAACTTTTCGCCACAAAACAGGAGAAAGCTCATAACCGTACAAACGATCTAGCACACGGCGTGTTTCTTGAGCATCAACCATGTGATCGTCAACATCACGAGTATTAGTAAGAGATGCACGAATAGCATCCTTAGTAATCTCATGGAAAACCATACGCTTTACTGGCACTTTTGGCTTTAACGCTTCAACCAAATGCCAAGCGATAGCCTCGCCTTCACGATCCTCATCAGTTGCTAAGAAAAGTTCATTTGCATTAGATAGTGCGCGCTTCAAATCAGCAACTGTTTTCTTTTTATCTGCTCCAACAACATAATATGGAGCAAAACCATGATTTACGTCAACACCAAATTTTCCGAAATCAGCTTTACTAGCCGAAGGAACCTGGCTCGGCTGCGCCAAATCACGAATATGACCAACCGATGCCATAACAGTATATCCATCACCCAGAAAACCGCCAATTTTCCGAGCTTTGGTTGGAGACTCCACAATGACAAGCTTCTGTTCTTTTGCCATATTCGTCCCTTTCTTCACATCGAATCTTACATTACGCTTATTTAATCATTACGCAAGCAAATCTCACAACACTTTAAGTGTTATCAATTACAACGCTAATTTCACAACACTGTTATTCAAAAGTTGCTAATCAATCACACTCACGTAAAATATTTGCTCACATATAATTGCTACTTATACCTCTATTTATACAACTATGCACGCGACTTTTACATAATTTTTATGTAATATCCTAGATTTTTAGCTTTTCCTACATTCATACACCTTCAAAAGTAATAAACGCATGAAAATCATAACTTATATTCAAAACGCTATAACGATATCACCTAGTGGCTAACTGTAGAAGAAATATAAGCTTCACGCCAATATTTGTGAAAGCTTATCTTTTGCAGATTGCTCTTCTAATTTATCTTTAGATAATGCAGACGGCGGAGTCGGAGGAGCGCCGACTAAACCTAACTTACTTAAAGGAGATGCGCTAGATTGACGCAAAACCATTATTACACCAAACACTAGTAACGATATGCCAGCAGTTGCGCAATAGACTGATAAATACGACACTTTTTCAGCCCAGCGTGCAGATAGTTCTACTCCAGGCAAAATTTGCCAGACGAGATACATAGAATAAACACAAGCAAACGCACCAAATGTAATCATAGAAGTGCCAATAATTTGTATGCTTACTGAAGATTTACGCGATTCAGGAATATCCATACCAGATTTTCTAGATAAAGACAAAATGAATGATGAAATAGCTCCAACAATCAACAGTGACATAATAACATCTGTAGGCCTATGCCACCTTCCAGCCATAAGAGAATAAGAAACTAAACAAGTAAATATCGCTGAAACTAATGCAACCCATGCGCGAAGTTTTCTCGTAACGCAACACGCCAATATAGCACAAGCAGATGCGACTAACAGAGTATGACCCGAAGGAGCTGAATTTCTTGCCAAGCTTTCTATATTCACAAGCATTTGGCGAGGCAATACTTTTTTAAGCGGCTCAAATGCAAGAGATAACAACACTATTGCCACACACTGGAAAATAAGCAACCAACGTTTACGAATAAAAGCGATTACAAGAGCGCATGCCATAATTAGAACGCTTATTGAAATTATTACTATGGATTTTCGCAAAGGCTTAAGCAATAATTCTAGCCATATTGGCAATGCTCTAGTTCCAAAACCGTCTATAACTATTTCTTCATAACTTTGACCTAACGGAGTTCTAACAGCAAGAAACCACAAAGTGAAAGCAACAATAAGCATAAGCACTCCGCATACAACACACCACACGCGTGTAGATATGCGAGGACTAGAAAGAAGTGGGTCTATTGGAGAAAAATCTGAATTATTAAAAGAACTTGAATCTAAATCTGCAGACTCTAAAACTAAATTTTTAGAATTGTTAGAATCTTGAGTAGAAGATTTAGAAGAAGATTTAGAAGAAGATTTAAGACTTAAAGAATTATCTTCATTTTCAGAAAATTGCGCGCTCGAAGTTCCATCGCTATTAAATACACTAGTTGTTGATTCATTATTTTTAAGCGCATTTACTTGAGCACTATTATCGTCAAAGTCTACAGATTCATCTGTAATCTCTACGCTATCTTTTGAATAATCAGTAGCGTGTTCATTAGGAAGCTCTGGCAACGGCTCAATATCTTCCAAGCCTTGCAATCCTCTAGATGAATTCTTTAATTCCTCACTCATACTTTAGACTTTACGACAGCGTCACGCCAAAAGAGTTTTACAAAAGAAATACCCCCGCGCACCCATCAGAGGCCACTTACCCTTGCTGCATTCCTGCCCTGGGGGGATTGGGTGACTTAATGCCACACGGAGGCTTTATCTATATTACACTATTTTCATTACTTGTCGAGTAAATTACAATTTTTAGGCGCGCCACACGCTTTTACCATGCTCTTTTGCAGATTCTAAATCAGAATCAAGCTGAGATTCATTTTCTTCAACTTCGCCTTTAATATAAAGCTCAACTAATTCACGAGCCTCACTATCTTCATGTTGTACAGCTGGAGATTTCATGAAATATGAGCTTGGAGCGAGAATAGGACCAGAAAGCTTACGATCTAAAGCAATCTTAGCAGCACGAACAGCATCAATCACAATGCCTGCAGAATTAGGAGAATCCCAAACTTCAAGCTTATATTCCAAATTCAATGGAACATCACCAAAAGTAGTTCCTTCTAAACGAACAAAAGCAAATTTGCGATCGTCCAGCCAAGCAACGTAATCAGAAGGACCAATATGAACGTTATGATCATCCATTTCATGAGGAACAATTGAAGTCACAGCACGCGTTTTAGAAATCTTCTTAGATTCCAATCTAGATCGCTGAAGCATGTTCATAAAGTCCATGTTTCCGCCAACATTCAATTGATAAGTGCGATCTAACCTCACACCTCGATCCTCAAACAATCTTGCCATTACACGATGAGTAATAGTCGCTCCAACCTGACTTTTAATATCATCGCCAATAATAGGAACACCAGCATCACGGAATTTTTGTGCCCAAACAGGATCAGAAGCAATAAACACTGGCAAACAATTCACAAAAGCACATCCTGCTTCCATAGCAGCAGTTGCATAAGCTTTATCTGCCTGCTCAGATCCAACAGGCAAATACGAAACTAATACATCAACATGCTTATCTCGTAAAACTTGAGCCACATCTACTGGATCAGCTTCTGATTCATCAATCATTTGACGATAATAATCGCCTAAACCATCATATGTAGGGCCTCTTAAAACTTCCACTCCAAGATTTGGAACTTGAGCAAAACGAATCGTATTATTTTTGGAAGCTCCAATTGCTTCACTTAAATCACGACCAACTTTTAATGCGTCAACATCAAATGCTGTAACAAACTCAATATCTCTTACACGATACGAACCAAAAACAGCATGCATCAATCCTGGAATTTTATCTCCATCATCGGCATTTCGATAGTATTCCACACCTTGAACCAACGATGAAGCGCAATTGCCCACGCCGGCAATGGCAACGCGGATACTCATATAAACTCCTTGCCTGCAAAAATCAATGACTATGCTCTATGTAGCACTAACATATTCATAATACTATCCACTGAGTTATATAGTTAGTTTCTTTTGATATTTTCCATATAATTTATAAATTTAACTTAAAATAGCACAAATTAGCACAAAAAATTACATAAAACTTATAAATTCAATACCTAGCATTAACTTTGATTTCATGACTATGCGTAACAATGAGCAAGACTCAAAAAGTAACTCAAGTGTACGTAATATAAGAAATAGCAAAGAATCTTCCAAATTACACGAACATAGCAATAAAGATTTAGCAAAAAAGAACGCAAAATCAAAATCAAGCAAAACTACAAGCAAAAATACAAACACGCGCACAAACAAAACAACAAGCACAAGAGCAAACACTAGATTTGCAACAAAATCTAGATCCAATACAAATGCTGGAGCTAAAAATCGAAATCAAAACCGTAAACAGCACAAAAAACATCCAATAATATTATGGATGATTATCTTATTTACTCTGTTTATAGCAATAGGATTATTACTTTTTGCATACTTGTATTACACAACAGAAATTCCACAACCATATAAAATCGCAATGGCAGATAAAACGAAAGTTTTTTATTCAGATGGAAAAACTGAAATAGGGTCTTTTGCTGAGCAAAATCGAGAGATAATCAATTGCTCAATACTACCAAAATACGTTGGTAACGCCATAGTAGCATCAGAAAATCGATCGTTTTATAGAGATAACGGCATTGATTTTAAAGGGATTGGACGAGCTTTAATACATAACGTTACTAAACGCAAACGCTGGGGAGGCTCAACAATTACACAACAATACGCCGAACGCTACTATTTAGGCGAAACAAAAACTTACATAGGCAAATTACACGAAGCAATTTTAGCTTTGAAAATTTCACAAACTCAAGATAAAAGCACAGTTTTATGCAACTATATGAACACTATTTACCTTGGAAGAGGAGCATACGGTATTCAAGCTGCATCAAAAGCATATTTCGGAGTAGACGCGAAAGATTTAACACTAGCACAATCCGCGCTTTTAGCAGGCATAATACCAGCTCCAAGTAGTTGGGATCCTGCAGTCGGAAACGAAGAAGCACGATCGCGATTTAATCGAGTTCTAAAAATTATGGAGAAAGACGGTTACATAACTTCTAAAGAACGAGAAAAAACAAAATTCCCTAAAACGTTAAATCAAAAATCTCAAAATATTTACGCTGGACCTAACGGATACATTTTGCATATGGTTCGAGAAGAACTTACTAAAAGTAAAGCTTTCAGCAAAGAAGATTTAGATACAGGCGGATATCGAATTATAACTACTATAGATAAGAACAAACAAAATCTTATGTTTAAAGTTGCAAGCCCTTCTCAAACCATGAGAAAAATCTTGCCACAAGGTATTCAAGTTGGCTCTATATCAATTAACCCGAAAAATGGTTCGATAATTTCAATATACGCAGGCGACGATTATGTTAAAAAACCTTTGAATAACGTCACGCAAGCACTATATGAACCCGGATCCACTATGAAACCTTTCGCTCTTATGGGCGCAATACAAGCTGGAATGAATCTAAATACTTTATTTAATGGTGATTCGCCTATAAAATTCGATGGAATCAAAGATCCTGTTAAAAACTTTTCAAATATTAGCTATGGAAACATAGATATGTATCAAGCTACAGCTAAATCTGTGAACACTCCTTACATGGCTTTACAGCAAAAACTTGGAAGACGCGTAATTGCTCAAACTGCAGTTGCAGCAGGATTAAGCCCTAAAAGAGTTACAGGAGAAAATCCTTTTACTGTTCTCGGCAATGATAATGTTCACGTAAGTGAAATTGCGCAAGCATATTCTACTTTTGCAAATAAAGGTAATAGACCTGATTTACATATTGTTTCAAGAGTTAAAAATTCAGAAAATCGAGATGTTTATTCAACTCCAATAACATTAAAACAAGTTTTTTCACCTAATAACGCTGCACTAGCATCAAAAGCAATGTTAGGTACAGTAGATCATGGCACAGCTACTGAAGTTAAAAAACTTGGAAGAGCAATGGCTGGAAAATCTGGAACAGCAAATGATCAAACTGCTGTAAGTTTTATAGGTTTTGCACCAAATGTAGTAACTGTATTTGCTTTATGGTATCCGGATTGCAATGGTAACCCTCAAGTTATTCCGACTTTCCGTGGAGGATTTGGATTAAGCGGAAGTTCATTCCCAGTCCACTTATTTACTCTTTATATGAGAAACGCTCTGAAAGATGTTCCAGTAGAAGATTTTCCAGACGCAAAAGATAATGGGAAGATTGGTGGGCCAGATGGCACTTGGGGATTAGGTAGCCAAATTACAGAATCTGCAGATGACAATACAAACAGCAGCGATTCTAAAAACAGTAAAGATAATAGCGATTCTAAAGACAATAAAGGCGATAGCGGCACTAAGGATTCTAAAGATACCAAAGATTCTAAGGATTCTAAAGATACTAAAGACAACAACTAATCTCAATACTCAGTAAAACACTACTAAACTCTAGCGAAACAGCGCTATTCGCCCAAAGCTTTAGCAACAATATCCTCAAAAGTATGCCAATTTATATTTTCATATCCGTGTAACTCAGCAAATTGAGGACCATTACTAACATCAAGATTAGAAAAAGCAGTTTGAGCTAAAGTAGTTGCACCAGAAGACGATGCAGAAGCAAGGCCTGCAAAAGAATCTTCAATAGCAATACAACAAGCCATTTCACGACTTACTTCTTCTTCAGAAAGCATGCCATCAGCGTTAATTCCAACTAATTTTCCAGCTGCAATATACGGTTCTGGGCTAGGCTTAGTCGCGTAACCATCATCTCCGCAAATATATCCCACAAAAGCACCGCTCGGCGCATGTTTAACTATATTTTCCACTAATCTACGAGGAGAATTACTTACAAGTATCGAAGGAATACCAGCTTTAGCTAAATCACCTAGTACATCCATAACACCTGGAACCCACGGAACATTCTTTTCTTCACATTTAGCAACATAATCGACCATTCCATTGCCAATTTCTTCTACCGACAATTGCGTTCCAAGCTCGATCATCGCTTTCGCAACAGCTTCTAGAGAGCCTCCTGAATATTGCCACGCAAGCTCTTCGCTCCATTGACCTCCGTGATTTTTAGCAAGACAAATTTCTGCTTCATGCCAATATGGCTCAGAGTCAATAAGCGTGCCATCCATATCCCAAAAAACGGCTTTAAGTAATCGCCGCTCAGATGACGCTCTCCAGGATCTCCACAACACAATTGATTTATCTTCACTATTTGAAGAATCAGAATCACTATTTGAGAAAGACTTAGATGAAGGCAAAGCACGGCGCTCACAATGAATGTCGTATCTCCAATTACGAGCGTTTCTAGAACGCAACACTTCAACGATATCACCCTGAGCATTCGCAGCAAAAATATTACGTTCAGACGATTCAGCTCTTTGCTCAATATGCCTTAATTGCCTTTTAAGTTGGCGATTTTCTTCTTGCAAAGAAAGAATCTGTATAACACCAGCTAAATTAATACCATCATTTTGGCTTAAACGTTGTGTTTGAATAAGGCGATTGATATCTCGCAAAGAATACCGTCTAGCTCCACCCTCTGTACGCTGAGGAACGATTAAATTCAATCGATCATATTGTCTCAACGTTTGAGGATGAGTTTTCGTAATACTAGCAACATAGCTCACCATAAAAATAGGCATATCTATGTTGAATCCAACTTCATCCGCACCATCAAGTGTTGCTCTGCCACGAACTAATGCAACAGCGCACATCTCATATAAGACTTTAGTGTCTCGACTAACTCGCATTATAATTCGCCTTTCTTGAGTGTGTTGCGGATTTTAAACTAAACGGTATTCCAATAACAGCATGCAATAAACAATAACAATCAACTGAAATCAATAAAATTGACCAGCTAAATTCACAGCACCGCTACTTACTGCCTTAAATTATCTACAGCTTGTGAATATGAATCACCACAAGCTTTATCAAACTCTTTAGCAGCATGTTTTATAGACATTGTAGAGCGTTTAGGAACATGAATTTCCACTATTCCTACAAATTTACCATTCTTACCAGGAACTCCAGCATTTTGCACACATACTTCATCTCCACTTGAAGATCCAGCTGGAACAGTAAATTTTACTAACTCTCCATCTATATTTTGTAAAGTAACTTTTGCGCCATGCACAGCTTCACTCACTGTTAAAGGCAATTTAGTGAGCAAATCATTTTCACGCAAACTAAAACGTTCAGAAGGTATTACATGAACATTAAGATACATATCTCCAGAAGATCCGCCAAACTGACCAGACTTACCTTTACCAGCTAATCTAATCTTTTGACCATCTCGAACACCTGCCGGAATACGCGTCTTAAAAGTCTTACCAGCAGAACGCAAAGATACTGTTGCGCCTTTGAATGCTTGCTTAAATGTAAGCGTAATTGAGGTTGTAATATCATCTCCATTTTTAGGAGTAGGAGCAGATTCAGGCTGAGAATATTGACTATATTGATTTGCGAATCCACTATCTCCTTGGAATCCAGAAGATTGAGAACCAGCTGAACCAAACATAGAGAATAAATTACCTAAATCAGGACCGCCATTTGTAGAGAAACGAACTCGAGTATTCGCTCCGCCACCAGGCATGTCTGTTGCTCCAAACATTGAAGAGAATATGTCTGAAAACCCTGCAGAATCAAAACCTGCTCCGCCAGATCCTCCTGCAAATCTAGCTCCACCAGCTCCAAATTGACGAATAGCATCATAGCGCTGACGAGTCTGTTTATCTTTCAAAACATCATAAGCTTCTGAAACATCCTTAAATTTTTCTTCAGCTTCTTTTGTTTTATTCAAATCAGGATGATACTTGCGAGCTAATTTACGATAAGCTTTAGTAATCGTTGAATCATCGGCATCTTTGGAGACACCAAGCACTTTATAAAAATCTTTTGTCAACCATTCATTTTCAGCCATCTGTGCCTCCTTTCATTTTCAGCACATGTGGCATATTTTCCCATAATATGACCTACTCGTGTTGACTTGATATAAACTCAAACCAACACGAGTAAGTATGCAATTAAACTACGCGATCACGCATTATTTGGCGATGCAACTACAACTCGAGCAGCACGAATAACACGATCTCCAATTCTGTAACCTGCTTCAACTACAGCATCAACTGTTTCTTTTGTGGCATTTGGATCTGGACGATGCAAAATAGCATCATGCTTAGTAGGATCGAAATCTTCACCCTTTTCACCAAATTTCTCCACACCGAACTTCTCGAATGCTTTATCTAACTTCGCAGCAACAGCTTTGAAGGAATCGTCCATATCACTATGCTCGCGAATCCTATCAATATCGTCTAAAGCTGGAAGAAGAGCACTAAGAACATCTATAATCCCATGTTGACGGAATCGATCCTGCTCTTTAGAAGCACGATTGCGGAAATTGATGAACTCAGCACGCTCTCGTTGCAAAGCTTCTAAATACTCCGCAGCCTCTTTCTTGGCTTTACCTAGAGGTGTTAAAGTGCTCTCTTCAGAACCTTCAGAAGACTTCTCACACTGACTTTCAGAAGACTTTTCATCTGGACCTTCAGAAGAATTCGAATTATGCGAATCCGAATTGCTATTATCTTCTTTATTACCTTCTGCTTTATCTTCTTTTTTATCTTCTCTAGACTCAGAATCCTTCTCTAAAGAATCCTTCTCTAAAGAATCAAAAGATGAAGATTCTTCTGATTTATTAGATTTATGTGAATCATCTTTCGCAAAAGCATCAGAGTCTGAATCACTGTTTTTCAATGATTCAACATCATCGATGCCGTTTAGATAATCGTTGCTGTTGAACTCGGACATTACTTGTTGTCCTTATCGTCCTTGTCGTCATCCACCACTTCGGCGTCAACTACGTCATCATCTTTAGAATTAGATTCTGCACTTTGAGCGCCTTGAGCACCAGACTCTGCACTTTGAGCGCCTTGAGCACCTTGCTGAGCGTAAAGTTGCTGACCAATCTTTTGAGCAGAAGTCATCAACTCGCTCTGAGCAGACTTAATCTTCTCAACGTCATCGCCCTTCAAAGCTTCCTTCAAAGCATTAACTTTTTCGGTAACTTCCTTGGAGATTTCGTCAGAAAGCTTGTCTTTATTATCATTCACAAGCTTTTCAGTCTGGTAAGCAAAAGCTTCTGCTTGATTGCGAACTTCAGCTTCTTCCTTGCGCTTCTTATCTTCAGCTTCGTGAGCTTCAGCTTCCTTCACCATGCGATCGATTTCGTCCTTTGGAAGACCAGAACCACCAGTAATAGTCATAGACTGTTCCTTACCAGTGCCCTTATCCTTAGCGGAAACGTGCACGATGCCGTTAGCATCAATGTCAAAAGTGACTTCAATCTGTGGAACGCCACGAGGAGCTGGAGCAATACCAGTCAACTCAAAAGTACCAAGTGGCTTATTGTCGCGAGCAAACTCACGTTCACCCTGATAAACCTGAATTAATACAGATGGCTGATTATCTTCAGCTGTAGAGAAGACTTCAGAGCGCTTAGTTGGAATAGCAGTATTGCGCTCAATCAGCTTAGTCATAATTCCACCCTTGGTTTCAATACCCAAGGAAAGCGGAGTCACATCAATAAGCAGAACGTCTTTACGATCACCCTTAATAACGCCAGACTGTACAGCTGCACCAACTGCAACAACTTCATCTGGGTTCACAGACTGATTTGCTTCCTTACCACCAGTAAGCTCCTTAACGAGATCCTTAACAGCTGGCATACGAGTAGAACCACCAACAAGAACAACGTGATCAATCTGGCTCACAGAAATACCTGCATCAGAAAGAACATTGTTAAATGGTGTACGGCAACGTCCAAGCAAATCAGATGTCATTTCCTCAAAATGAGCACGAGTCAAAGTTTCATCCAAATGCACTGGAGTTCCGTCAGGAGTCATTGCCAAGTATTGCATTGAGATTGAAGTAGAAGTAGAAGAGCTAAGCTCCTTCTTTGCTTGCTCAGCAGCTTCCTTCAAGCGCTGCAAAGCAATCTTATCCTTGCTTAAATCAACACCGTACTTGTTTTTAACTTCGCCAACAAGCCAATCAATAATCTTCTGATCCCAATCATCGCCACCCAAGTGGTTGTCACCGTTAGTTGCCTGCACCTGAATAGTTGAGAATCCATCTTCATCCTTGCCTATTTCAAGCAAAGAAACATCGAAAGTACCGCCGCCTAAATCGAAGACCAAAATACGCTCGTCTTCCTTGCCTTTTTCAAGACCATAAGCCAAAGCAGCAGCAGTTGGTTCGTTAATAATACGAAGTACGTTCAAGCCTGCAATCTTACCAGCATCTTTAGTTGCCTGACGCTGAGCATCATTGAAGTATGCCGGGCAAGTAATAACAGCATCAGTGACTGGCTCACCTAAATAAGCTTCAGCATCGCGCTTTAGCTTCATCAAAACCTGAGCAGAAATCTCCTGTGGAGTCCACTTCTTTCCATCAATCTCCACAGACCAATCAGTGCCCATATGACGTTTTACAGAGCTAATCGTACGGTCAACGTTTGTTACAGCCTGACGCTTAGCAACTTCACCAACCAAGATTTCACCTGACTTGCTAAATGCAACAACAGATGGCGTAGTGCGTGCGCCTTCAGCGTTCACAATAACGGTTGGGCTTCCACCTTCAAGTGTTGCAATGCAAGAATTAGTTGTACCTAAATCAATACCTACTGCGCGTCCCATTTTTTCTCCTTTATTATCTTCAAATCCTAACTTGGTAGCGTATTAACAACTACCTGATTCATTTTCCAAAACTTGAGTCTACTACACTCAAGTTATAAAAGTCAAATTTTATTACAAAAAATCATAAAAACTTTATATGCCAAGACTCAGGTTTTATAAAACTAGCTAAATAACAGCTAAATAAGAGCTAAATAAAGAGCTAAATAAAAGCTGAAACTTAGCAACCAAAAAGCTAAATAAAAAGCTGAAGCTGAGTAACAACAGAATTAAAACTGAGCAGACACAAAGCCAAAACTGATTATATAAAAACGCTCAATCACTAATCAGCAGCATGCGACTGTGAATATTCTTTAGCCCAACCTTGAACGAACGCATCTTTGACTTTATCCCACTTAGCACTGCCTTTAGCGTACTCAAGCAAAGCAGAACCTAAATTATTTTTCCAATTATCAGAAGGCATCATAGTGAAATTCCAACTGACAGAAACTTTACCTAATCGAGCATCTTCCATAGCAGCTTCAGACAAAGGATTATCTGACTTAACGTTAAGAAGACTTCTAAAAGGAGTATTAAATCCCATCTTCTTAGATAACGCATCTTTGCCATAATCTGAAAGAACAAGCCACTTCAGAAAATCTTTTGTAGCTTTCTTATTATTATCGCTAGTTTTATTATTTATACACCAATAATTTTCAGAACCGGTAGCCAAACCCTGATTTTTCTCATTCGGAGCTCCAATATAAATCGGCAACATTCCAAGTTCAGTATCCTTCATACCAACTTTTGAAAGTTCACTCCAAGCCCAAGTTCCATTCTGATAAAAAACAGCTTTACGCTTAGCAAATTCTCCAATTGCATCTTCACCAGTTTTATGCTCAAGTTCAGAAGGAGAAACAGTTGAATCCTTAAGATATAAATCAAAAATCTTCTTAAAACCATCTAAATAACTGCCTTTTATCTTTTTGGGCTGCCTAATTATTCTATCTTCCTTAAACTCATAATAAAGCGGCAAATTAGCTAGATGCGTCTTAAAACGCCAATCAGAACTTGAATCGAAACCAGAAGACGTAAAAGCACCATCTATACCTAGATCGCCTTTACGCGCTTGAATATCGTCTGCAACTTCCTTAAGTTTATCAAAGCAATTTATATCTTTAACGGATTTTATCTTCGCGTCCGGCAAAGAAATATATTTAGAAAGTAAATCTTTATTATAAATCAACCCATATGTTTCCATAACATAAGGTATTGCTACGATTTTATTTCCATCACTTAAAGCAACACTTTTACTAATAAGTTGATTATAAATTTCAGTATCTTTCAAATCAGACGCATATTCTTGCCAATTAGCATAACCAACAGGACCATTAACTTGGAATAACGTAGGCGCGTCATTACCTTTGCTAATTTCACCTTTCAAAAACTGCTCATACGTGCCAGAAGCAGGAGTTTCAACTTTAACTTCAACACCAGTTTCTTTAGTGTATTCCTCAGCAACTTCTTTCCATTGATCTGCAACTTCAGGTTTAAAGTTTAAAAAATATACTCTACCCTTACTGTTATTAGAGTTAGACGAACCGCATGCAGACATTGCACAGCACGTAATTACAACACATGCTATTAGCGCAATCATTGATTTAATCTTACGATTCATCATCGAACCCTCTCCTATAAAGTCAGCTTACGTATCGTCAATTTTATCTAGAAACTTATCTAGAAACTTATCTAGAAACTTATCTAGAAACTTATCTAGTTTTTAAAGCACTTTCTTACAATTCATTATTCACTTAATAACTCGACTTTGCAAACACTACTAGAACAAAAGCATGAATGCAAAATCAGAATCAAGACTCAAGCATAAAATAAAAAGCAGAGTGAAAACCTAATATTAACATGCTATTAGCACGCTAACAATTCCATCGGACTATAACCCTATCTCCCTTATAAACACCTAAAACACAATAATGCGCTGTATCAAGACGCAACATTCTTGCCATAGTCGGAGCAATACCAAGCCATTTCATCGTCAATATACGCAAAATATGCGCATGAGCAACAAGCAGAACATCATTGCCAGCATTCAATTTAGGCAATACTGTGTCTATTATTTCACCAGTTCTTTCATAAACACATTCCAGACTCTCTCCTGAAGTTCTTACAATATGAACACTTTCTCCGCTTGGCAAAGTTTCTTCACCGTCAAATAACATACTTGAAGGCAAAACTGTTGGACCATCGGACCAAACGTCCCAAGCTTCACTTCCACTAAGATTAGCTACATCTTTACGAGTACGACCTTCAGCTCCGCCATAATCCCATTCCATAGCAGCAGGTAAAGGCTGACAATTTTTAAAACCTGCTAATTGAGCTGTTTGAATAGCTCTACGAAGAGGACTAGCATAAACACAATCTTCATCAAACCCATCAGGGAAAGCATGCAAAATACGCATTCCTGCATCTTTTGCCTGCTCACAGCCTTTATCTGTAAGAGGTATATTCGTTCGACCAGTATGCTGACCAGACTCACTCCACACAGTCTGCCCATGACGTAACAACACGAGTCTTCCTGTATGCTCGCACGAACTTTGCGACGGCATGTTTGAAACTATATAGGATTGGTAAGCTTCAGCCATTGCAACTCCTTTACGCGTTAAATATAAATCGCAATTGTAGATTTTGGCTACTTTACGATTAGCAACACTTCCAAGAGCGAAACCGCTTCATCGCAGAAAACGCATCTTATACCCTTCTATGGTACAGCTGATTGTAATTTTTACATCGATTTTTTTTAATTTTTATGAATAAAATTTGTAAAACTTTTATTTTTCAGTGATTTCACATCATCCAATTGCATTCTTGAAGAATATATTGTAAGAATGAAAGAGTAAAAATAAATATGCATAATCAAATAAAAACAAACGCAAACTTCTACAAACTAAAAATAAAAAATAAAAGAGAAGAAAAATAAAATAAATAGAATAAATAAAATAGTAAAAGAGAATAAAAAAGAGAATAAATAAAAAGAAAATAAAACTGTCAACTGAAAACTTATAGAACACGTTTTATAGAACACGTTTTATACAACACCACTAATAAACGATAAGAAGTAAAATGCAAAATCAAGAATCTACACACTCAAACACTAACAACGAAGAACACAAATTAGCATATAACAGCACAATCAACACTCTTCTTAACCGCAGATCCATACGCGCTTTCAAAAATGAGCCAATCAGTGAAGAAATTGTCAACACTCTTGAACTAGTAGCGCAAAGAGCAGCTTGTAGCCAATTTTTAAACGATTGGTCTGCTATTAAAATCACTAATCCTGAAATAAAGCAAAAGCTTTCAGAAATTGGAAACCAAGCATATATTGCAACCACTCCACTTTTATACGTGTTTGTGATCGACCAACACAGAAATGCTGTTATAGCACGCAAAAACGGCATAGACACAGAAAGCAGCGAATTCACTCTTAAAACTGGGTATCGCTTCTGCCAATCTCAAAATGACGCAATATTGGCACTTCACGCAATGGAAACAGCAGCAGAATCATTAGGACTTGGATGCGTAATTCTAGGTTCAATTTTAAATAATATTTCTGAGTTAATTGAACTTTTGAAATTACCAAAATACACATATCCCGTTCTAGGACTTGCAATCGGTAAGCCAGATCAGGCTCCAGATTTGAAACCTCGAATGGATCCTAGCATGCAATTCTTTGAGAATGAGTACCCAAGCGACAATAACAATTTGATTGAAAAACTAGTTGATTTTGATGCTAGAGTTCACAAATATTACGATTTGAGAAATGCCAGCCGACCGGTTGACGCTTTTAGCGCGCAAATTGTGAAACTCGCAACAGATTCAGGAGCTAAAAACCACAGTTGCGAAACACAATTAAATAAACAAGGTTTTACGTTCAAAATCTGATTTTTCGCGTTAATCTTGTGATTTTTCTAAGCAAAGTTACTTTCTACGCGGCTTATAACCTCGTTTTCTAGACTTTTGCTTAGTTGTTTCAATACGCGAGCGCATATCATAATATTTACGTATTGCAGGATTTGAATGAGTTAAATGCCAGCAACTGCAATATTCACATTTATAAACCCACAGTTGCGCACCACGCTCTCTGAGACTTTTATCCGCTGCAATAAGAGCCTGCCCTTTATTTGTATACATTATTTTTTGAGTAGATTCACATCTGCGCGGAGTAAAGAAATACATAGCTTTCATGGTAGCAAACTTCTTAACACTCAAACTAAAACCACATACAAGGCAACCACGTAGAAGCCCTCAGAACGCCAGGCAATCGCACGCTAAAGTATGATGCACATCGTGCCAACTATAGGCAATGCATGCACCAACCACGGCAAGCGTTGAACAAGATCTCTGAAGACATAAATTCAGAAGCACACACCACGCTCAGACGCACCAACCATGCTCAGACATGCGCAAATCACAGGCAATCCACCGAAAGCCACTCACATCACCACGCCAACCATGCTCAGACGCACCAATCATAAGAAAGCTACGCGCTACTCACCACTCACTCACCAACCACTCACCAACCACCACTCACCCACTCACACACTCACCCACACGCCGGTAGCCCACCCACTCATCACTCACTCAATCACTCACCAGACACCGAAAACCAAAATATGTAAAAGTTCAAGCTCTCACTATTTAAATTCATTTGTTCAAATAAACTTCAATAATAATTCAATTTCGATAATTTTCTTCTAAAAATGCTATACAAAACAGACTATTACGAGTAACATTAAGCAAAAGTTCAACTTATAGCGTGCAAAACTGTTCAATTTGTTCAATTTTGATTCAATTGTTCAACTTGTTCAATTATCAGATTTGCGAATTATGTGGTTCTAAAAAAATCATATAGAAAGTAAAGAAAGACGTATTATGGCACAGAATTTTGCTGATGAGCTTAAAAAAGCTATGAAAACACAAGGCTATAAGCAGATTGACGTAATCGAGCTTGCGTCAAAAAACGGCCATAAACTTGGCAAAAGCCAGTTAAGCCAGTATTTAAGTGGCAAAACTGAGCCGCGCAGAGACGTACGTAACATGCTATCTGAAATTCTTGGGATTAGCTATGACGGAATCAAAGGCGTGCATTCTTGTGCAAAAATCGAGCAAAACTGCCAGTCTACAAAAGAATCACAATTAAATCAATCGCAGCAGCAATCGCAACCGCAGCAACAGCAGCTTACGGAAGCTGAACTTTCCCAAACGCTCAAACATAGAAAATTCAACAAATCCACCAAACTTGAGCACGTTCTTTACGATGTTCGCGGCCCTGTTGTTGAAGAAGCAAACCGCATGGAAGCAAACGGAACGCATATTTTAAAGCTCAACATTGGAAATCCTGCGCCTTTTGGCTTCCGCGCTCCAGACGAAGTGATTTACGACATGCAACATCAGCTTATTGACTGCGAAGGCTACTCGGATAGTCGTGGACTTTTCTCCGCGCGCAAGGCGATTATGCAATACGATCAGCTTAAGGGCATTGCCGGCGTACAAATGGAAGATATTTACACTGGCAACGGCGTTTCCGAGCTGATTAACCTTTCTATGCAAGCGCTGCTTGATTGCGGCGATGAGATTCTTATACCAAGCCCGGATTACCCGTTGTGGACTGCGTGCGCAAGCTTGGCTGGTGGCACTCCTGTGCACTACATGTGTGACGAAAAGTCGCATTGGTACCCAGATATTGCCGACATTCGCTCTAAAATCACGCCTCGTACTAAAGCAATCGTGATTATTAACCCAAATAATCCTACGGGCGTACTGTATAGTCGCGAAGTTTTGGAAGAGATTGTTAAGATTGCGCGCGAGTTTAATTTGATTATTTTTGCGGACGAGATTTACGACCGTCTTGTTATGGACGGCAAGAAGCATATTTCGATTGCTTCTCTCGCTCCAGACGTGTTCTGCGTAACTTTTAGCGGACTTTCTAAGTCGCATATGATTGC